>NZ_JAYEEQ010000001.1:283354-512762 GCF_034651555.1 Aurantibrevibacter litoralis
AGTCCCACTGAAGCAGGACTAAAGGTTTTCATCTACTCCGCCCATGGCGGATTATTGTGATAATCTAAAAAAAAAGTCCCACCGAAGCAGGACTAAAGGTTTTCACCTACTCCGCCTATGGCGGATTATTGTGATAAGATTAAAGATTAGAAAGTTTAATCTGTAACGAATATAGCAAAATTCTCTCGGAGAACATTACCGATAGGCGTCTAAATGTTAAAATAATTTTGCTTAAGTTTAATGGGATTAAAATTGTAGGAAAAAATGGCAAAAGTATTAGGATTGGATTTAGGGACGAATAGTATTGGGTGGGCAATCAGAGATAAAAACAAAGATGGCAATCAAATTATTGATGCCAATGTTTTGGTTTTCCCGCAAGGCGTTGGCGAAGAAAAAGGGGTGGAATTTTCTTTAGCCTCTGAAAGAACAAAGCATAGAGCTTCAAGAAAACTATATAGAAGACGAAAAAAAAGAAAAACAGACTTATTAAAGTTATTAATCGATAATGGTTTCTGTCCGTTAACAAATGACGAGCTGTTGATTTGGTCAGTTTATAGAAAAGGACAAGAGATGAAATATCCAACTGAAAATTATGAATTTTCAGAATGGTTAAAAATCAACCCTTATGAAGTAAGAGCAAAAGCAGTAAATAGCTTGGTTTCTAAACTTGAACTTGGTAGAGCGTTGTATCATATGTGTCAAAGAAGAGGTTTTAAAAGCGGTAGAAAAGATGCGGATGCTGGAAAGGATTTAGAGCAATACAGGAAAGAACAAATAATTTTACAGGATAATGGTTTTAAAACTTTAGGAGAATATTATTTTGACTTATTGCAAAACGACAAAAAAGTTAGAAAAACCAAGTTTAGTTCAGACGACCAAGAAGTCAATTCTTCAAGAATTAGTTATGTTCAAGAGTTTAATATTTTGATGAAAACTCAAAATATATCTCAAGAATTAGCCGACAAATTTTTTGATGCCATCTTTTTTCAAAGACCTTTAAAATCTCAAAAAGGTTCTGTTGGTAAATGTACTTTAGAAAAATCAAAGTCACGATGTGCCGTAAGCCATCCACTTTTTGAAGAATTTAGAATGTTTCAGTATTTAAACTCCATAAAAGTTAAGGAAAGAAGCAGTGATAGTTTTGTTTTTTTATCTGAATATCCAGAATATTATAAAATTGCAGAAGATAAATTTTACAGAATTAGTGCAAAGAATTTTAAGTTTTTAGATATTTCTAAAAGTATCAATACGGCTGCTAAAAAGAATAATCAACTTTTTGATTTCAATTATAACGATAAATACCCAATAGTTGGAAGCCCAACCATTAGTAAATTCATTGAGGTTTTTGACGCTAATGACTGGGAAGACTGTAAAGCAAATATTCAATCTAAATATAAAAAACAGGATAATAAAAGTGTCGAAGAATTAGTCGATGAGCTTTGGCATACATTGTTTTTCTCAGGAGATTTTGTTAACGATATCACTTCAGATAAAGTGAAAAAGTTTATAGCTGATAGATATGATATTTCTGATGAAAAAGTAGATTATTATGAAAAAATAAACTTAAAGCAAGGTTATTCGTCATTAAGCAAAAAGGCAATTGGAAAGATTTTGCCATTCTTAAAAGATAAAATTATTTATCCTTATGCTGTTTTCTTTGCTAATATTGATGCCATTATCGGAAAAGAAAAATGGGAAGATAACAAGCAACTTATTCAAGATACTATTGTCGAAATCATTTCTAATTATAAAGATGATATTTTAAAAATTGATATAGTCAATGGTTTGGTTGGCGATTTTATTAAGGAATACGACAACTCCAATTATGATTACAAACTTGATGAAACAGATAAAAAGAACGTAACAGAAAAAATTAAACTTTTTTACGGTAAGTATCTTTGGGATCAAATGTCTGATTCTTTTAAAGAAACTTTGCAAAGAGACATTGAAACCAGTTATCAAGAACAACTTCAAAAAAGACGAACAGGCGGTTATTTTTTATCAAAACCAAGAGTTGATGAAATCATCAAAGATTTTCTAATAAGTGAATTCAAAATTACCCGTGAACAAGCCGATAAGTTATACCATCCTTCAGCAATAGATGCCTATCCGCAAAGCCAAGACGGATTTTTAGGATTGCCGTTTACCAATGCAATAAAAAACCCAATGGCAATGCGCACATTGTTTTATTTGCGAAAATTGGTAAACACTTTAATAAAAGAAAACAAAATTGAGCCAGATACCGAAATAATTATCGAATTAGCTAGAGAATTAAACGATAAAAACAAACGGTTAGCGATAGAAAGATGGCAACGAGAACGAGAAAATGAAAACAAAAAGTTTAGAGAAAAACTTGAAGAATTTGCAAAAGACACCAATTCAGTAGTTACAGAAATGGATGTTATTAAATATAGATTATGTCAAGAGCAAAATGGCGTGTGTTTATATACAAGCAAAACCATTAATTGCGAAAAGCTTTTAGGGTCAAATCCGCAATTTGATATTGAGCATACATTCCCAAGAAGTAAATCTTTTGACAATTCACTTGCCAATAAAACCTTGGCTGATAAAGCTTTTAATCAAATAAAAGGGAATAGAATTCCACAAGAATTAGAAGATGAGTATATGCAGCATTTTACACTAAATACAAAACATTGGAAAACCAAAATTGAAGAATTAGAAGAAAAGATTGAGCAACAAAAATACTTTTCAAAAGTAGCAAGCACAGTTGAACAAAAAAACAGAGCCATTCAGCAACGCCATTATTTAAAACTAGAACTAGATTACTGGAAACAGAAATTATATCGTTTTACTGCAACAGAAATCAAACCTAATTTTAAAAATAGTCAGTTGGTGGATACAGGTATAATTACCAAATATTCCGAATTATTTTTAAAATCATTATTTCACCGCGTTTTTCCTGCAAAAGGAACAATGGTTGCAGATGTTAGAAAATCGTGGGGATTAGATGCTAAAGACAGAAACTATCATTACCATCACGCTATTGATGCCGTGGTTTTAACCTGTATGGATAAAAGTATTCGAGATGGTTTGGCAGAAGCATTCAAAGAATCTGAAGAAAACAGATATAGCGACAAATTCAAAATCAAAAAACCTTGGAAAACATTTACCGAAGATGTCAATAAACTAAAAGACAACATCATTGTAGTTCATAATCATAAAGATAAAATTGCTAAGCAAACTAAGAGAAAGTTACGTAAACGCAATAAAATTCAATATGACAAATCGGGAAATATCATTTATGAAAAAGGGCAAGGCATCAGAGGTTCACTTCATAAAGACACATTTTATGGTGCCATAGAACGAGAAAATGAAAACAATGAAAAAGAGATTTGGTTTGTTCTAAGAAAGCCTGTGAATAGTAGTTTTACTGATGCAGATGTAAACAATATTGTTGATGAAGGTATTAAAGCAAGAATTCTAAAACACGGGTTTAAAAACATTAAAACACCAGAAGGATGGATTTTACTTCCAAGTGAAAAAGACGAAAAGGGAAATGGAATCAAAGAAATGCTGATTAAAAAAATTAGAGTAAAAACCAGTAACAAAAATTTGCCAAAAATCAAATCACAAAGCCACTTAACACAAGGAAAACGAAAACAGTACAAAGAACATTATTATGCTACTTTAGAAAATATTTTTGCAATGGCAATTTATGAGACAAATAATGATAAAGGTAAAAAGGAGTTGGCTTTTAAGACAATATCAGCATTTGATTTAGCTCAACATAATCAAGGAAATTCAAAATTAGAAATACCAGTTGAAGAAAACATCATTAAAAATCAAGGCAAAAAAAGTGAAATTTTAATTCCATTAGCCAAGATTTTAAAAGTAAATCAAATGGCTATTTTTTATGAAAATACACCAAATGAACTAAAGAAAATTTCTAATGAAGCCTTAAGTAAGCGACTGTTTAAAATTACACAGTTTGAAAGTGATGGTCGCATTCAATTCCGTCATCACGCACAAGGAGGCGCAGATAAAGATTTGAAAAAAGAATCATCATTAGACTTTAATAAATCAGCTCAAAAACTTAGAATAAGCTTAAGTAATATACAAGCCGTTTTTGAAGGAAAAGATTTCATTTTGCATCCAGCAGGAAAAATCGATTTTAAATTTTAAATTATTTGGTGTATATTTACACCACTTAAAGAAATTGTAGTATGGCACGACAAAGCATCACCTTAGCCCAACAAAATGATGAGTGGTTAAAACAGCAAGTTGAAAAAGAAGAATTTAACAGTAAAAGCGAAGCAGTCAATTATTTAATAAAACAAGCTCGTGAGCGAGATGACTATCGCGATTATGTTCAAATGAAAATAGATAGGGGCTTAAAAAGTGGTTTCAGTACAAAAACCAAAGAAGAACTTTTAGCAGAGATAAAAAGTAGATTAAATGTATAGGTATCACCTATCAATTGAGGCAGAACAGGATATTGTAAGAATATTTGAGTTTGGATTGCGTAAATTTGGACTGGATCAAGCAAACAAATATTATGCAATGTTATTTGAATGTTTTAATAAAATAGCATCTAACCCTTTCATGTTTCCGGTTGAAACGAAATATAATGATATTGAACGATTCTGTGTATGTGGGGTTGATACTATTTATTACAATATAAATGGTTATGATGTAGAAATTATTACCATCATAGGCAGGCAAGATTTTTAAAAAGTTCATTGACATTGATGGCTTTGTCTTAAACAGCCAAACCACAACGGAAAATCACCTCCGATTTTCTGCCAACGGATTTTCCGTTGTGGTTTGATTAAAGATTAGAATTCACGATATCGTGACATCCATAAAGTTGTTGGCTGTTGTGGTTGTGGTTTGATTAAAGATTAGAATTCACGATATCATGGCATACCAGTAGAGACAATGTACGTATGTTGTGGTTTGATTAAAGATTAGAATTCACGATATCTTTAACATATCATCAAACCTAATATCAATGGTTGTGGTTTGATTAAAGATTAGAATTCACGATATCTCGGTTACGATAGTATGGGAAGGTCGATTGGTTGTGGTTTGATTAAAGATTAGAATTCACGATATCTCGGAAATAAAAAAGAGAAAGTAAAATGGGTTGTGGTTTGATTAAAGATTAGAATTCACGATATCATGGCATACCAGTAGAGACAATGTACGTATGTTGTGGTTTGATTAAAGATTAGAATTCACGATATCTTTTTCTTTTCGGCTTGCTCAACTGTTTGGTTGTGGTTTGATTAAAGATTAGAATTCACGATATCTTTTCCTTGTGCCGTTCCTATATGCCCACCGTTGTGGTTTGATTAAAGATTAGAATTCACGATATCGTTCGGAGTTATCTCGTAGGTCTTTCCATCGTTGTGGTTTGATTAAAGATTAGAATTCACGATATCCTCCGGGAAGCTTACACCGAGACGCAGCTTGTTGTGGTTTGATTAAAGATTAGAATTCACGATATCGGGAGACCGAGAACGCAGAGCGTAATGTACGTTGTGGTTTGATTAAAGATTAGAATTCACGATATCCGCCTCTTTCATCGAGGTATTTGAATGTGTGTTGTGGTTTGATTAAAGATTAGAATTCACGATATCACAAGTAACATTCGATTTAAATGCAATACCGTTGTGGTTTGATTAAAGATTAGAATTCACGATATCCAAAGGAGGATACATTAAAGTACGGTGCAAGTTGTGGTTTGATTAAAGATTAGAATTCACGATATCAGAACAAATGGCATGGCAAGATACATCAAGTTGTGGTTTGATTAAAGATTAGAATTCACGATATCCGGAAGAATACTAGACCTAACCACGTACGTGTTGTGGTTTGATTAAAGATTAGAATTCACGATATCCAAATTAAAATGCTCAAAGAAGCCGGACTGTTGTGGTTTGATTAAAGATTAGAATTCACGATATCTTTCGATCGTTGTTTCCTGCTCATCTCTCTGTTGTGGTTTGATTAAAGATTAGAATTCACGATATCGGTACGTAGGCAAAAGATCGCAAAGCTGGGGTTGTGGTTTGATTAAAGATTAGAATTCACGATATCAAACGAGAAGACGGAATCATAGCAGCGTAGTTGTGGTTTGATTAAAGATTAGAATTCACGATATCCAAAGGAGGATACATTAAAGTACGCTGTAAGTTGTGGTTTGATTAAAGATTAGAATTCACGATATCTCGAAGCTGGATCTTATCCACCTCCAGAAAGTTGTGGTTTGATTAAAGATTAGAATTCACGATATCACGCTCCCACTCCATCTTTTCCTTTTCGCGGTTGTGGTTTGATTAAAGATTAGAATTCACGATATCTAATTTCTCTAAAAGCCATATATCCTTTGGTTGTGGTTTGATTAAAGATTAGAATTCACGATATCGGCCAGCACCATTTAATAGGCGACTTTTCGGTTGTGGTTTGATTAAAGATTAGAATTCACGATATCACTTACACCCCGTTTGAAACGAATATTAAAGTTGTGGTTTGATTAAAGATTAGAATTCACGATATCGGGTCGTTGGGGCATCAAAGATGCAGGGGAGTTGTGGTTTGATTAAAGATTAGAATTCACGATATCAGTTGGCGTGTTGTCTTCTGGTAGTCAGTAAACTAAAGGAACATATCGTGATAAAAAATGCTTCTTTTTAGCAGTGATAAGGCTAGATTGAAGCATTTTTTGGTTTTGAGCGTTGTGGTTTACAAACACTTCATTTTATTTTTTAGCGGTGTGTTTGTGAATCTCGCTATACTCGATTTGATTAAAGACTTGTGCTGAGCGCAGTCGAAGCATTAGAAAACACGATATCAGTTCGCTTGTTTCCTGCTGGTATCTAGCAAACTAAAGGACCATATCGTGATAAAAAATGCTTCTTTTTAGCAGTGATAAGGCTAGATTGAAGCATTTTTTGGTTTTGAGCGTTGTGGTTTACAAACACTTCATTTTATTTTTTAGCGGTGTGTTTGTGAATCTCGCTATACTCGATTTGATTAAAGACTTGTGCCGAGCGCAGTCGAAGCATTAGAATTCACGATATCAGTTGGCTTGTTTCCTGCTGGTATCTAGCAAACTAAAGGAACATATCGTGATAAAAAATGCTTCTTTTTAGCAGTGATAAGGCTAGATTGAAGCATTTTTTTGGTTTTAAATTCTAGGAGGCTTAAAATAATTCCAGTTGGGTGGGTTGCGGTTCTTTAGGAACTTCGAGCCTGCCCCAGAAATTAAGAATATTGCCAAATTGTTTGTCGGTAATGCGCAGTATGCTAACTTTCCCCAAAGGCGGTAGCAAACGATGAATTCGTTTTTCATGCACGTCGGCACTTTCGCTGCTGGCGCAATGCCGCATATACACCGAGTACTGCATCATGGTGAAACCATCTTTTAATAGATCTTTTCTAAAACCCGCGGCATTTTTTCGGTCGGTAGCCGTTTCGGTGGGCAAATCAAAAAAAACAAATAACCACATGATCCTGTATCCGTTTAATTCCATAATTGAGCGTACTTAATCTTCTTTCGTTCGCCGGTAAAGCACTGCTGCAAAGAACTGGCGGTTTTTTGCAACCCTACCATTAAAGGACTTTTTTCATCTTTAAAATAGACGGTTCTAGTGAGCAGGTTCAATAGTTCAGATTTTATAGTAGTGTTCAGTTCTTGTGCGTCATGTGTTTCCATTAAAGCATATACCAACTCATCTACTAAGGGCCTATACGGTTCCATGATATCATCGGCAAGTGCAAAGGCATTGTATTTGCTTTTATGATGAATACCTAGTGTATTTAGCAAGCCACTACCCGAAAGTGCCCTGGCGGTGGCGGCCCTAAGAATGGCATACCCATAGTTTAGAAAATTATTGGGATAATTTCCAAAACGTTCTCTTTTAAAAGGCAAATCAAAAAAATCTTTCCAATAGGCACTGGCAGCCACCCCTTCCATATTGGAAGTGTCTCCGCTACGCACTTTTTCGGATAAGTAAGAGAACTGATTTTTCTTATTCGTAATACGTTCTAGCAGTGCGCCTTGATTCTTTATTTTCTCCTTAATGGTCTGTTGCCATAGTTTCTTCTTTAGCGGGGCGCTGGCCTCTACTTGGTATTGAAACAATTGCTGTTGAATATGATGGCTATTCAAATTCAAAAACATGCCACTAGGCATGTGAAGCTTGTTGCAAAGAATAATGGATGTATTGTTTTCGATAAGAAAGTTCAGCGCCGGCACACTCATATAGGTCTCCGGATGGTCTATCACAATAAACCCAATATCTTCAATAGGGATTGTGGCACTCCGTTCTTGTGTTTCAATAACAAGTTGTTGATTTTTACAGGTTATTGCCGCCTTTTTTTCTACTAAAATGGACCTTTTAAGCATGCTATTACAAAAATGGTTGGTTTATAATAACTTTTTTTAGCGGCTTATATTGTATTCTGTGTGCGTAACAGCCTGATAAATAACAATTTGTTACCTAAAAAGACCCGGTTCTAAGTGTAGGTAAGTCGTGTAGGCCTTAGTTGTAAAATGGCGTTACGGAATTATTTTCAAAAGCCTAAAAAATAGAGACAGTACAGGTATACGTCTGTTTCCTTTAGAAAGCGATGGCGGTACTAAAACGGACACCTACTTATTTCTAAAGGATGTTGATCCTCTTTTAGAAAAGCCGTTAAGATAGCAAGGTCTAAATTGGTATAAAAAACAGATCGCCCCATTTTCTGTGAAGGATTCAACAGTTCTTTCTGTTGCAATATAGCATGGGTTTGCTTTGCTACCGCTGCGCCGGAATCTATGATTTCTACATTTTGGGGAAGAATTTCTTTGAGAACCGGAATTAAATAGGGATAATGGGTACAGCCGAGCACCAAATAATCGATTCCTTGCTGTATCATAGGCTGCAGCAACTGTTGCAATACGTTTTTTGTCTCCTCGGTATGTATTTTTCCGGCCTCAATTAATGGAACCAAACCTGCGCCATCTTTTTCTATAATAGAAATACCGCTGGCATGGTTTTTAGCGGTGCTGTGAAACAAATCACTTGCTAACGTACCCTTAGTTGCCAAAACCCCCACTTTTTTAGCATAAGATCGTAAGGCGGCCGGCTTAATGGCGGGTTCTATGCCAATAAAGGGCACCGTATAGGTTTCTCGCAAAAATGAGATGGCATTGGTGGTCGCGGTATTGCAAGCCACCACAATGAGTTTGCAGCCGCGTTCTAACAAAAAATCGGTGTTTTTAATACTTAACCGGAGTATTTCTGCCGCACTCTTTTCCCCGTAAGGTGCATGTAGGCTGTCTGCCAAATACAGGGTGTCTTCATGCGGCAAGATTTTGCGAATTTCGCGCCAGATGGTAGTTCCTCCTATACCCGAATCGAATATGCCAATAGGGCCGGTATGCATGATTGTTTTTCGCTTGCTTTTGTGAGTGTAAATATCCTAATATATTGGAATAATAGCAATGCGGTGTTCTAAAATTGCTGTAATGCCATAAAAAAACCACTCGTTCCGGAGAAGAGTGGTTTTTATACGTTAGGGCATTGCTACTAAAAACCGAGTTGTTTTTTAACATCGGGTAAGATATCTTTTCCTTTGGCTACAATAATACCGCCACCTTCGGTAGAATCTACCACATAGTCATAACCCAATGTAGCCGCTACCTTTTCAATGGCTGTTTTTGCCTTTTCACTAATAGGACCTAAGAGTTCTCCCTGCTTTTTTTGCAACTCTTGTTGTGCGCGTTGCTGTGCTTCTTGAATGTTTTTCTCAAAACCTTGCAACTCTACCGCACGTTTTTGATTTTCCTCTTCCGATTTAGAAGCAGCCTCATTTTGATACTGTGTGTATTTATTCTTCAATTCGGTCATAGAGCCTTCAATATCGGCTCTGTAGGTTTCTTGCAATTTTTTTAGTTCGGATTCCGCGGCTTTCATCTCCGGCATTTCCGAAAGCAACTGTTGCACATTAATATGGGCAATTTTACTTTGGGCATTTACAAAACCTGTAGTTGCTACTAATAGTACAATAGCACTTACTATCCTTCTTACGTGTTTCATGATGTTTAATTATTGTTGAGCGTTAATTTTAATGTTTAGTTATTTATAGGATTATCCTTATTATTTGTTTCTCTTTCTTGTAGTTTTTCTTTTCTTTTGGCCTCTCGTTCATCGAGCAATTTTTTTCTGCGCTCCTCATAGGCTTTTTTGCGCTCCTCCCGCAGTTGTAATTGCTCCAATCGTTTCTCTTCTGCTGTCTTTATTCTGGCAGCTTCCGCTTCCTTAGCTTTTTCTTGTCTTTCTAATAATGCATCGCTAATGGCATCCTCATCCGGGTCTCCTTCAAAATCATCCAACCTACTTCGGGGCGCTGCTTTTTTGTTTGGGGCACTTATTTTTCTAGTCCTGGAAATGCCTCTCAAAACCTGATCGCTAATATCGTGCCTTTTTTCAGAATACAACATTACAACATCTGCCGATTTATCAAAAATAAAATCATACTTTTTATTTGCTCCAATTTTTTGTACTTCATTGAATACTTGATCCTGTATGGGTTGTATCAAGGTCTGTTTCTGTATCACCAAATCGCCTCTTGGACCAAATCGGTTTTGTTGATATTCTAACATTTCCTTTTCCTGCACCTGTATTTCTTCTTCTCGCTCTGCAATTAACTCATCGGTTAAAAGCACTTTTTCGGCCTGCAAATCCTTTTTCATTTGCGCTACCACTTGTTGTTTTTGCTCAATCTCTAGCTTCCATTTCTGAACTTTGTTTTCTAATTGGGCGGTAGCGTCTCTATATTCCTCTACATTTTCTAAGATATACTCCATATCTACGTACGCCATTCTAACCCCTCTTTGGGCAAATAGTCCCGAAGCGCATAGGAATAGCGCACACACTAAAACGATGTTCCCTTTTGGAAGTTTGCGATGCCAAGCTGATATTGATTCCATTTTTATTGCGTTTTTACCAATAGAAAATATCGTGCCAAAATAACTAATTATTTTAAAATGAATAGATTGAAAATAAAATCATATAAAAATAACTGTCATGGATTAAAATTGCTGCCCAATAATAAAGTGGGTTTGCCAACCGCTTGGGCCTTGTCCTGCAGATTGTGGTCTTAGATCTTCATCAAAACCATATCCGAAATCGATGCCCAAAAGGCCAAAGGCTGGCATAAATATCCGCAACCCTAATCCGGCCGATCTTTTTAATTCAAACGGATTAAAGGACTGAAAATTGTTGAAGGAGTTACCACCTTCTAAAAAAGCCAACCCAAAAATAGATGCAGACGGCTTTAAGGTAAGGGGATAGCGCATTTCCATAGAGAACTTATTATAGACTACGGCACCTTCCTGTCTTCCGGTAAGCGGATCTACCGGAGTTAAGGAAGAGTTTTCATACCCTCTAAGTTGTATGGTTTCCCTGCCGTCTAAGGTAAAATTATTTCCAAGGCCATCGCCCCCTAAAAAGAAACGTTCAAAGGGCACATTGCCTATATCTTGATTGTAATTTCCTAAAAAAGCAAACTCTATGTTGGTGCGCAATACCAACTTATCTACCAATTGGGTGTACCAATCGCCTTTAAATTTTACCTTATAGAATTCTAGCCAATTAAAACGCTCTGCTTCTACACGCTCTAATTCAGCTTGTTGTACCGCAGTAATGGTTCCGTTGACAGCTAGCGGAGTTAATTCTTCACTTATTGCTCTTAATCTTTTATGATCTACGTTGTTGAAGGATGAAAATGGGGGTGTAAATTTCGCTGTAAGTTCAAAATTAGAGCCTCCCATAGGAAATATAGGGTTGGGTCCGGAAGATCTTCGAGATATGCCTATGGTATAGGACAGGGCATTGGATTTGCCGTTCCCAAAATTGAATAGCCCTAAGTTAAAATCTTGGAAGTTATACAGTTGATAGCTCACTGCATGCGATAGGGTAAAGAAATCATCGGGCCATTGCAGACGCTTCGCTAGACCAAGAGAAATTCCCGTTATAGAAAACTGCTGATCTTTGTTTATATCCAACCGGCCATTTTGACTAAATTGTGTAGCAAACTGTTGCGTTCTAGACAAGGACATATTAAACCGCACGGGTTTTTTACCACCCAACCAGGGTTCGGAAAAATTAAGACTAAATACTCTAAAGGTTCTACTGGCCTGCAAGCGTATGGCAAAGGTTTGGCCATCGCCCATTGGTACGGGTTTGTACGCTTCTCCTTTAAAAATGTTGCCAATAGAAAAATTATTAAAAGATAGTCCTAAGGTGCCAATAAAACCACCACCGCCATAACCACCTTGTAGCTCAATCTGGCTAGATCCTGATTCTACCAAATCATACTTTAAGTCTACCGTACCTTCGTTGGGATTTGGGTTTTGAATGTCCGGTTTTATTTGTTCTGCATCAAAAAAGCCCAGTGCACCCAGTTCTCGGATACTTCTGATGATATTATCCTTACTGTATTTTTGTCCGGGACGGGTACGCAATTCCCTAAAAATAACATGGTCATTGGTTTTGTCGTTTCCGGCTACAATAACATGATCTAAGAAAGTTTCCTTTCCTTCTATGATACGAATTTCAAAATCTATGGTATTATTTTCTGCCGAAACTTCCACCGGGTTGATGCTCGAAAAAAGATAACCGTTATTCTGATATAAATTGGTAATGTCGGCACCATCTGGCTTGGTATCGTCCGCAATACGCTTACGCAGTAATACGCCGTTGTACGTAGCTCCTTTTTTTATACCCAGCACTTGGCTTAGTTGCCTGTCTGTATATACGGTGTTGCCTACAAAATCGATATCCCCAAAGAAATATTTCTCACCCTCCTCTATGGCTATTTTTATTTTGATATTATTTTGGTTTACATTGGTTGTGGTATCCGAAATAATGCGCGCATCCCTGTATCCGTTTTCTGCATATTTGTCCATCACCGCCTTTAGATCTTTTTCATACTCTTCGGGGATGAATTTGGATTTTTTCCAAAACCGATAGATTTTCTTCTTCTTGGTTTTCTTCATTGCCTTCCGCAACTTTTTGGAAGATATCATTTCATTTCCTTCAAAGACAATATCCTTTATTTTTACCTTATCTCCTTTTTTTACATTTACCACCATGCGTTCGGCATTGGTTTCGGCGGTGTCTTTTGCCGTGGCAATCGTTACTGCGGCATTAAGGTAACCTTGTTTCTTGTATTTATTTTGAAGGTAATTCTTAGTGTTGGCAATAAGGCTTTCTGTAATTTTTTTACCTTTTTTTAGGTCAGTATCCTTAATGATATCGTCTACCTTTCTTTTTTTTACGCCGTAAATAGTTACATTGGAAAGGGTAGGGCGTTCTATGATGTTCAATTCTAGAAACACGTTTTCCCCTTCAATATTGGTGATGTAAAAGGAGATATCGCTAAACAACTCTAGACCCCAAAGTTTGTTAATGATGGCGCTGATTTCTTCCCCGGGCAGTGTTATGGGTTGTCCTTCGCGCAAACCGGTATAGGTTTTTACGGTTTGTTCATTATAGCTTTTAAGCCCGGTAACCGTTAATCCTCCTAAAATATATTTTTGGCCATCTGCATAGGAGATGTCTTGAGCGGCGCTAAAATTAATATGTAAAAGGAATAAAAGTGTTACTATTGGTCCATAGCATATGAACCTTTTCATAGTGCTAGTTAAGTTGTTCGCTAGTTTTTCCAAATCGTCGTTCTCTGTTCTGGTAATTTATGATTGCCTCCACCAAATGGTGCTCCTTAAAATCGGGCCAAAATACGTCAATAAAATATAATTCGGCGTATGCAATTTGCCAAAGTAAAAAATTACTGATTCTGTGTTCGCCACCACTCCGTATTAATAGGTCTACATCTGGCAATTTTGGCGCGTAAAGATGATCATTAATAATGGTTTCGTCAATATTATCGGGCGAAATTATATTATTTTTAACTTTGATGCTAATTTGCTGAATGGCATTTTTTAATTCTTCTCTAGACCCATAACTAAGCGCCAGTGTTAGGGTCATTCCCGAATTTTTTTCGGTTTTAGCCATCACTTCTTTAAGCTCTTCTAAGGCTTTTTTGGGTAATACGTTAATATTCCCAATGGCGTCCAGCTGAATATTGTTTTCATTTAAGGTCGGTAGTTCTTTTTTTAATGAAGTTACTAGCAGCTTCATTAACGTATCTACTTCGTTTTTGGGTCTATTCCAGTTTTCTGTAGAAAAGGTGTATAGCGTAAGGAATCTTATTCCCATTTTGGCACAATTTTCTACGGTTTGCCTTACTGCGGTAACGCCGTTTTGATGGCCAAACACACGCATTTTGCCCATTTTTTTGGCCCATCGGCCATTTCCATCCATGATGATGGCTACATGATGTGGTAATTTGCTTTTGTCTAAAGCTTCAATAGTGTTCATACTTATTTACTCGATAATCGAGATTTAAATGCTCCGGTACTTGCGTCGAAAGGTAATGTAAAGATTCCTTTCCATGCCTCTTGGGCTTGCTCCGAGGTAATTTACTGAAAGCATTGGTAGCAGGGCTTTTTACCGAAAGTGTAGGTTAGGGTAATTCCTGAAAAAACATACCAATCGTCGCTAAATATATTTCCGAATTTAAAATCCTCAAAGTTAGAGTTTTCCGGATTACTAGCATCTAAATTATCAGTAAAAGTGTACCGAGCACCAATTTCTGCACCGAGAATAAAAAATGTATTCAATCTAATTTTAAAGCCAACCACCATAGGAATGGCCAAACTTCCATCTTTTTGATCTAAATCTTGTAATTGTGCGGCATCAAAATAATTAAAATCGTATCTAAAATAGGTGAAACCGGTGTAGAGGTAGGGCGAAAACGCAGGCCCCAGTTTGTGTAGATTGTACTCTAAAAAATTAAATTCTAGTCCGGCAGAGAATTCTAATACGGAATTGTCCATAACAAAACCGCGCTGCACTCTAGAAGAAAGGTTAGATTTGGTGTCGTCGGCCGTAAATTCGCCATAAATAATACTTCCGCGCCACGCATATCTTTTGCTTTTATTCCATTTAAACAAAGCCCCTACTGCGGGTCCGGAAGGGAGCACAAAATTCATTCTGCCTACATCCCCAATATTATTGGTGCCACCGGCAAAAATACCAACCTCATAGGTTTGGGCATTCATTTTTCCAAAAACGAATAGCAAAAGCATTAAAAAAATACATCTCATTTAGGCCAAAAGTTTGCAAATATAACAATTCCAGTATTTCTAGGGAGGGCATATTGGGTATGCTATTCCCCATGTGTAAAACAGCTTTTAGCCTTATTTATTGTTTACAATCACCAATCAATTCCGGCGATCTTCGCCCCATAATAATTTGTTTCGAAGTGTTTTAAGAAAACTGCCGGAAGTGTATTCTATCATCTTCACTGTAAACCCCGCTTTCTTTATGATAATTTCTTTTCCATTCTCTAATGCGGCAATTCTGGAATCTAAAGAAACTAAATGATGATCTTCCCGACCTGAAACTTTGAGACGAATTACCGTTTGGTCGTCTATAACCAAAGGGCGGGCGTTTAAATTATGCGGGGCAATTGGGGTTAAAATTAAGGATTTTGCAGTAGGCATAATTACAGGGCCTCCGCAACTTAAAGAATATCCGGTAGAGCCGGTTGGAGTGGCTACAATAAGACCATCGGCCCAATAGGATGTTAAATACTCGTCATTCAGGTAAGTTTCTACCGTAATCATCGAAGTAGTGTCTTTGCGGCTAACCGCAATTTCGTTTAAGGCAAAATTTAAAGCTCCAAAATCGGGTTCTGCAAGGTCGGCTTTCACTTGCAATAGACTTCGGTCTACCAAAGTGTACGCACCTGCTAAAAACTCTGTAATAACTTTGCGTACTTCTTCTTTCTTAAAGGTAGATAAAAACCCTAACCGACCCGTATTTACGCCTACAATAGGAATGCCCAAGTCTTTAATATACGTAATAGCCCTTAAAATTGTGCCATCGCCACCAAAACTAACAAACATATCAAAGGAAGTATCAAGGCCATGGGTTAGGCTAAAAGTGGGATAGGTGTCAAAAACCTGAATTGTAAGCAGAAAGTGTAAAAAATCTTCTTCAAAAAAAACGTCGATGCCATGTTGTTGCGCCTCTTTCAAAAACTCCATGACATGATCTAACGCATCATTTTGATAAGTTTGACCGTAAATTGCAACCTTCATTGGCCCTAAACGTTAAGGTATTTGTCTAAATAAGCAGACCGTTGTTTTAAATCTTCTAAGAACTGATCGTCGTTGTTACCAAATATAATGGTGTACTTGTAGCGTCGGAAGGATTGAAGTACCTCATTATAATTGGCAGCACTCACTTTTAGGGTAATTTGGACAGCATCGGTTCGTATTTCCGTGATAAAAACCCCCAATAGTTTTACGTTATTGCTTTCTACAATCTGTGCTATTTCACTGAACGAATAATCTTTTATTCCTTTTTCTACGACCACAATGCTACCCGGTTCGGTAAAAAAAGGAGTATCTATAAAATCATCAATGACCTCAGACAGGTCATAATACCCCTTAAAAAGATCATTTTTATCTAAAACAGGCAAAATATTACATTCATTTCGGGCAAAGGCTTCAAATACATCCAACCACATACTTTCTTCACGCACAAAAAAAGTTTCAAATTGATAGCGAAGCGATGCTACCTTTTTATCACTTTCAAAACTTTCCAAATCTTGTACGCTCAAAAGACCTAAAAAATGCGTTCCTTCGGTTACAGCCACGTGGGAATAGGCATTCCCTTTAAAGAATCGGATCACTTTTTTAAGCGAATCTGATCCTTTAAAGATCGGAATGTTCGTAACTATGTGAGATTGAATAAGCATGTTTCTGAAATATAACGCAAAATACTAATTTAAAATATCAAAAGGTATGCCTTATTTGTATTTTTGCATCGGAATATAACAATTTAAAAAATGACCCAACTTAGTGTCAATATTAATAAAATAGCCACCTTGCGGAACGCCCGTGGCGGAAATGTGCCGGATGTATTAAAAGTAGCTCAGGATATTGAACGTTTTGGTGCTCAAGGCATCACTATACATCCCAGACCGGACGAGCGTCATATCCGCTACGCAGATGCCACAGATTTAAAAAGAATTGTTACTACCGAATTTAATATAGAAGGCAATCCGCAAGCGCAGTTTATAGATTTAGTTTTGGAGGTAAAACCAACGCAGGTAACCTTGGTGCCAGACGCCGTAGATGCCATTACCTCTAATGCCGGTTGGGATACCGTAAAAAATAAGACCTATTTAAAGGAGATTATAGCTGTTTTTAAAGGCAACGGCATACGCACGTCTATCTTTGTTGATCCACAATTGGCCATGATTGAAGGAGCTGCTGAAACTGGTACAGATCGCATCGAACTCTATACCGAAACCTATGCCAAAGCCTACCATGCCGATAAGGAAAAGGCCATTACGCCTTTTGTGGAGGCGGCGAAATTAGCACATCAATTAGGGCTTGGGATTAATGCCGGACACGATTTAAGTTTAGAAAATATACACTTCTTTAAAACGCAAATTCCAAACCTTTTGGAAGTTTCTATAGGCCATGCCCTTATTTGCGAAGCTTTGTATTTAGGTTTAGAGAATGTAGTGCAAATGTACCTTCATAAATTAAAGTCATGAAAATAGTTCACGCATCTGTTTTAGGCAACGGAAGACCTTTGCTTATTCTGCATGGTTTTTTGGGGATGGCAGACAATTGGAAGACCTTGGGAAACCAATATGCCAAAGAGGGCTTTGAAGTGCATCTGATAGACCAGCGAAACCATGGCAAAAGTTTTAAATCGGAAGAATTTACCTATGAGTGGCTGGCCAAAGACGTGCACAACTATATGGTACATAAAGGCTTGAATAAAGCCATGGTATTAGGCCATTCTATGGGAGGCAAAACAGCGATGCAATTTGCGTGTACCTTCCCGGATTTTACAGAAAAATTAATGGTGGCCGACATGGCACCTAAATATTATCCGCCACACCACAAGGTCATTTTAGATGCGCTTAACCAATTGGACTTGGATACGCTTACAAGTAGAAATGAAGCAGATGCCCAGTTGGGGAACTATATCACGGATTGGGGCACGCGACAATTTCTTTTAAAAAATTTGTATTGGGTTAGTAAAGAGAAATTAGGATTTAGATTTAATCTAAAAGTCTTGGCTACCAAAATGGAAGAAATTGGAGAAGGTATTTCGGGAACGGCAGTTTACGAAGGACCTACCCTGTTTCTTGTTGGTGAAAGATCTGAATACGTAACTCAGACAGATTACCCGGAAATTAAACGGCATTTTCCCAACGCCACGGTGCAATCGATAGAAAAAGCCGGACATTGGCTTCATGCAGAGAACCCTAAACAGTTTTTTGAAAAGTCGTTGTCATTTATGAAATCGTAAAAATCAGCACTTATTTATTATGCATGCATAATTTTTTTCGCCTTTAGATTGCAAGTGTCATAATTTTATTTAATTTTGAAAATAAGGTTTTCCGAGTTGCGGAAGCGTTATCTAACTCAAACTAGTACTCAATGAAAAAATATGTAGCCTATGTGGCGCTTTTCGGACTTTTATTTGTTTCCTGTAGTGACGATGATGATGTGGTTGTTGTGGATCCAAACCCGGAACCAACAGATTTCACGGCAGGTTCTGCGAACTTTTCAAACTACGTAGCGGTGGGCAATTCGCTAACCGCTGGTTTTTCGGATAACGCTCTTTTTATAGACGGACAAACCGCTTCCTTTCCCAATATGTTAGCCGGTAATTTTGCATTGGTGGGCGGCGGGCCTTTTACGATCCCTTTTATGGCCGATAATTTGGGGGGTGCCACCTTGGGTGGCCAACCCATTTTGGGCAACCGCTTGTTTTTGAACTTTGCGTCGGGATCCCCGGCACCAACACCTGTAAGTGGTACGGGAACCACCGAGATTAGCAATATATTAACGGGTCCTTTTAACAATATGGGCGTACCGGGTGCTAAAAGTTTTCATTTACTAGCACCCGGATTTGGCAATGTGGCCGGAGTAGCTCTAGGACAGGCCAATCCGTTTTATGTCCGTTTTGCATCCTCTCCAAATGCTACTGTACTGGGTGATGCAGTTGCGCAAAATCCCACTTTTTTCTCGTTGTGGATTGGCAATAACGATGTGCTTAGCTATGCCCTTTCGGGTGGTTCAGGAGTAGACCAAACAGGGAACTTAGATCCGAGTACCTATGGTGGAAACGACATTACCGATCCCAATGTATTTGCCAATGTGTATAATGGACTCCTGCAAAGCTTAACTGCAAATGGTGCGGATGGCGTGGTTGCCAATATCCCGAATGTAACCAAATTGCCCTTTTTTACGACAGTTCCTTTTGCGCCTTTAAGTCCTGCAAATCCGGCCTTTGGTCCTCAAATACCAACCTTAAATGCCACTTTTGCTCAGTTAAATCAAGTGTTTGCCTTTTTGGGCGTTCCGGAACGATCCATCACTTTTTCTGAGACGGCCGCCAGTGCTTTGGTTATTAAAGATGATGCACTGCCAAACTTATCAGCACAGATAACCGCAGTACTACAAGGAGGTGGCGCAGATGCCGGTACGGCAGCGGTACTTGGGTTTTTGTATGGGCAGGCTAGGCAGGCTACCGCAGAGGATTTAATTGTATTAACAAGTCAGACCGTTATTGCGCAATTAAATGAAACGGCTTTTGCTACCTTACAGCAATTGGGATTGCCGGCAGCTACCGCAGGTCAATTGGCAATTAATGGCATTACGTTTCCGTTAGAAGATCAATGGGTGCTAACACCTAGCGAGCAACAAGCCGTACTTACGGCCACGGCTGCCTATAACCAAACGATAAGCGCCTTAGCCACCCAATTTAATTTGGCCTTTGTGGATGCCAATGCTTTTTTAACTTTGGTTGCCGATACCGGAGTGCCCTTATCTGACGGGAGCACGGTACGCGCTACCTTTGGTACCGGTGGAGGATTTTCCTTAGACGGAGTGCATCCTTCGCCCCGAGGATATGCGTTACTGGCCAATGCGTTTATTGACGTGATCAATCAAAAATTCGGATCTAATTTACCAGGTGTAAATCCTCTCGATTTTACAGGACTTTATGTAAACTAAGAAAAAATGGAATACCTTTATAATCGTGTAGGATGATGCGAATGTATAATCTCAATTTAAAACGAAACTTATGAACCTCATTTTGCGCGTGCTTCTTAGTGCTATTGCCGTGGTAATTTTGTCGTACCTGCTCCCTGGAGTGGCGGTAGATTCCTATCTTAGTGCCATAATTGTGGCCGTAGTTTTAAGTGTTCTAAATTTTCTGGTAAAGCCCATACTCGTTATTTTAACCTTGCCGGTAACTATACTCACTTTGGGGTTATTTCTTCTAATTGTCAATGCGATTATCATTTTGCTCGCAGACAACCTTGTTAGTGGTTTTCAGGTCAATGGAATATGGTGGGCACTAATCTTCAGCGTATTGTTGTCTTTTCTTCAATCTATTTTATTCTCTTTGCTAAAAGATGGAAAAGACGCCTAAGTTTGGGTTTCGGATTCCCTATGGTAAAAACTTGGCGGACTTACCAAAATGTATTATTTTTGCCTCCCATTTAAAGATGCAAAACAAGATACCCAAATGAACATCACCAAGGAGCAAATAGACGAGTTAAATGCCGTTGTAAAGGTGGCAGTAACCAAAGACGACTATCAGGAAAAGGTAGAACGCATTCTAAAAGATTATAAAAAACAGGCCAATATTCCGGGGTTTAGAAAAGGGCATGTGCCCATGGGGCTTATCAAAAAGCAATACGGAAAGGCGGTCTTGGTTGATGAGGTAAACAAATTGTTGCAAGACAATCTTAACAAATATCTTACGGAAGAAAAATTAGACGTTTTGGGAAACCCTTTACCCAAACAGCAGGATAATTTTGACTGGGATGGCGAGGAGTTTGCTTTTGAGTTTGAATTGGGACTAGCTCCTAATTTTGAAGTGGCCTTACATACCAAAAAACCCATTACGTCCTATAAAATTATTGCCGATACTAAAATGATTGACGAGCAAGTAGCTCGCATTCAAAAACAATATGGAAAACTAATCGGTGCTTCTGTGGTAAGCGAGAAGGCCGAGCTTAAGGGTGTTTTTAAAAATGAAGACGAAGGGATAGATCACCAAACGGTTTTGGAACTCGAAAAAGTTAAAAACAAAAAAGCCATTGAGGCTTTAGTGGGCAAGGCGGTAGGAGATCGTGTGGTGTTAGCTACTAAAGATTTGCTCACTGAAGACTATTTGCTGTCTAGCACCTTGGGCATAGATCGTGAAAAAGCAGAAAATCTGGAAGTTGATGTAACATTTACGATTGAAGAGGTAAACGAGCGTGAACCCGCCCCGTTAGATCAAGAACTTTTCGACAAACTTTTTGGTAAGGATGTGGTCACCACCGAAGAAGAACTAAAAGCAAAAATAAAAGCAGATTCCGAGAAACAATTTGAACAACAATCCGATCAAAAACTTTTAAACGATATCACGGAATACTTTTTGGAACACACCAAATTTGATCTGCCCACCGGTTTCTTAACCAAATGGATTCAAATGACGGGCGAAAAACCACTTACAGAGGAGGAAGCTGCAGAGGAGTATGAAAAATCGGTAAAAGGGTTGCGATATCAGTTAATAGAAGGTAAAATTATTCAAGAAAATAATGTACAGCTTCAATTTGAGGAGCTTAAGGAGTATGCCAAAGGATTTATTAAGTCGCAAATGATGCAATTTGGTCACCTAAATCCGGAAGACAAGGAATTGGAAGCCATTGCTGCGCGCGTACTTGCCAACGAGGATGAAGTAAAACGTTTGTCCGAGCAATTAATGAGTCAAAAATTGCTTCATCTTTACAAGGAGAAGGCCAATTTAAAAATAAAAGAAGTTACCTATGACGACTTCGTTAAAGAAGTATATGGGTAGCCTACCTAGAATAAAATAATTATCTTTACATGCCGAAGAATATATTTTTCGGCATCTTTTTTATCTAAAAAACAGCATTCAACATGGATTACGGTATCGAATTTAAGAATTACGCCACCAAACACAGGGGTGTCAGCAGTTTGCATTATGACAGCATCATGAGTAGTATGTATCCCATGGGTATGACTCCTAATATTATAGAAGAACGGCAAATGAATGCCATTGCCATGGATGTTTTTTCTAGATTAATGATGGATCGTATTATATTTTTAGGTACCGGAATTAGCGATCAGGTGGCCAATATTGTGCAAGCCCAGCTGCTTTTTTTAGAAAGCACAGACGCAAATAAAGACATTCAGATTTATATAAATTCCCCGGGGGGTAGTGTGTATGCCGGTTTGGGTATTTATGACACCATGCAATTTATAAAACCCGACGTGGCTACCATTTGTACCGGGATTGCAGCATCTATGGGAGCCGTATTGCTTTGTGCCGGGGCGCATGGCAAACGCAGTGGACTAACCCATTCCAGAGTAATGATTCATCAACCTTTAGGAGGTGCGCAAGGTCAGGCTAGTGACATTGAGATAACCGCCCGCGAAATTCTAAAACTAAAAGATGAATTGTACCAAATTATTGCGACGCATTCCGGACAGACCTTTCAAAAAATTTCAGAAGACAGTGATCGCGATTATTGGATGAAGGCAGAAGAAGCTAAAAATTACGGTATGATCGATGAAATATTGGTTAGAGATAAATAAAAGTAAAAGGATACTACACCCCTTCCTTTTTATCTATCTCAAGGCTTTAAATAGACCGAGAAACTAAGGAAAGAGAACAGAAAAAAATGGCGAAAGAAAATTTAGAATGCTCCTTCTGTGGACGAAAAAAACCGGAAACTAATTTATTAATTGCAGGTTTGGATGCCCATATATGCGACCGTTGCATAGAGCAGGCGCATGGTATTGTTTCCGAGGAGTCTAAACAGTCTAAAAACAACGATTTAAGCTCGGATTTGGTCTTAAAAAAGCCCATGGAGATTAAGGAGTTTTTAGATGGTTACGTTATAGGACAAGACAAAACGAAAAAAGTCATGGCTGTAGCCGTGTACAATCATTACAAGCGATTGTTACAAACCAAAACTAAAGGTGACGATATTGAAATTCAGAAAAGTAATATTGTCATGGTGGGGCAAACGGGAACAGGAAAAACCTTAATGGCAAAGACCATAGCCCGCATGCTGAATGTACCCTTGGCTATCGTAGATGCTACCGTTTTAACCGAGGCCGGCTATGTAGGTGAGGACGTAGAAAGCATCTTAACCCGACTCTTGCAGGCAGCAGATTACAATTTGGAAAAAGCAGAACGGGGTATAGTTTTTATAGATGAAATTGATAAAATTGCGCGCAAGAGCGATAATCCATCCATTACCCGCGATGTGTCGGGTGAAGGCGTACAACAAGGGTTGCTTAAATTATTAGAGGGTACGGTGGTAAATGTACCGCCAAAAGGAGGCCGAAAGCATCCCGATCAAAAATTTATTGAAGTAAATACCGAAAACATCCTTTTTATTGCAGGCGGTGCGTTTGATGGTATAGAACGTATCATTACCAAAAGACTAAACCTTCAAGCTGTGGGCTATAGTGCCTCTAAGGCAGAAGATAGCGTAGATAATTCTAATATCTTACAATATATCGTTCCTAAAGATTTAAAGGATTTTGGACTTATACCCGAAATCATTGGTCGTTTACCCGTAATGACTTATATGAATCCTTTAGATGCATCAGCCTTACGAGCTATACTTACAGAGCCTAAAAATGCCATAATAAAGCAGTATGAAAAACTCTTTGAAATGGATGGTATTCAATTTAAGATTACGGAACAGGCCTTAGATTATATTGTGCAAAAGGGAATAGAATATAAACTTGGTGCCAGAGGGCTCCGATCGCTATGCGAAGCTATTTTTACCGATGCCATGTTTGAGTTGCCAAGTAACGGCGAAACTGAATTTAAAGTGACCAAGCCGTACGCCGAAGAAAAACTATCGTTCGTAACCTTAAAAAAACTAAAAGCAGTATCTTAAACTTGATACTGCTTTTGTATCACTGCGCCCAATAGATTTTGACATACTTTTTTGATGATTTTCTCATCGGTATATAATTCATGTCCAAAACCGGGAACCACCTCAACGTCTATTCCTAAGCGGGTAATCCATTCGTTAGATGGCACATACGCATCGTACGCGCCAAAGAGTAAGGACACCGGGCAATTTGGTTTTAGATTTTCAACGTCAATGCGTCCAGCCGATACCGCAAACAAAGATTTCATGGGTAAGCCTTTTAGATGGGCGCGCCATGCGATCGTACCTCCCGCGCAAAACGCCAAGTAATGACTTGGGACTGTTTCTCGCCGCAACAAATGTGTCACCGCGGTATCTAAACCACCGTTTATAAATTCGTTACACACATTGTCATAGCTGTCTACAGGAAGAGTAATGTTGGCTAATTGTTGACAATCGTAAAAAACGATATCAAAATACTGCTGTAAATAGCCCAGATAAGACGTAATCCAAAGCCCCTTTTTAGAGCCCCACATATCTGATAGAATAACTAAACGTTCTGCCATACTTAATTTTTTAGCATGTAGGTTAAACTTATGCCATGCAATATCTTAAGAATCTTTGAAAAGGCTCTATTTATTTGTTTAATAGGAGTAATTCGTCGATGTATTCCCTTTTATTAGATAATCTGGGTATTTTGTGCTGTCCGCCGAGTTTGTTTTTCTTTTTTAGCCAATCATAGAACAAGTTTTCTCTAGCGATATGCATTTTGGGCATAGTAAGGGTAATGCTGTTGTAGCGTTTGGCTTCATAATCTGAGTTTAAGGACTTTAGTGCATTATCTAATAAGAATACAAAATGATCTTTGTGTTCCGGAAGGCGTCTAAATTCTACAATCCACTCATGCGAGCCCTTTTTTCGATCTACCATAAAAATAGGAGCCACGGTGTAATCTTTTATCTCTGCACCGGTCTGTAAACAGGCACTTTTTAAAGCCTCATCTGTATTTTCTATGATCAGTTCCTCTCCAAAAACATTGATATGATGCTTTGTCCTTCCTGTAATTTTAAGCCGGTAGGGAGCTACAGAAGTAAACCGAACGGTATCTCCAATTTTATAACGCCATAAACCGGCATTGGTTGTAATTACAATAGCGTAATTTGTACCTACTGCCACTTCCCAAAGTGGAATACTCTTCTGCTCGGGCAATCCGTAGGTATCCATGGGAATAAATTCGTAGAAAATGCCGTAATCTAACATCAACAATAGATCATCGGCATTATTTCGATCCTGAATGGCGAAAAAACCTTCGGAAGCATTATAGATTTCGTAATAGTTAAAATTCTTTCGGGGTAATATTTTTTTGTATTGCGCTTTGTATGGGTTAAAGCTAACCCCACCATGAAAATAAACCTCAAGATTTTCCCATACCTGAAAAAGATGGCTCTTACCCGAATCCTCTAGTACGTTATTTAGAAGTACAAGCATCCAAGAAGGCACCCCGGCCAAACTGGTTACATTTTCCTGAGCACTTTCTTTAATAATCGCTCTAAGTTTTTCTTCCCATTCGCTCATCAACGACACCTTGTTGCTTGGAGTACTACTTAATTCTGCCCAAAAGGGCATATTATCTATGAGAATGGCTGAAAGATCACCGAAAAAAGAACCATTGTCTTCGTAAAGCTCCTTGCTGCCGCCCAAGCGTAAGCTTTTACCCGTAAACAATTGTGAATTCTCATTATTATTCAGATAAAGGCACAGTAAATCTTTTGCCGACTTATAGTGGCAATCTTCCAGTGCTTCTGCACTTACAGGTATAAATTTGCTTTTGGCATTCGTAGTGCCGCTACTCTTGGCAAACCATTTTATGGCTGTGGGCCAAAACAAGTTTTGTTCGCCTCGGCGCGTGCGCTCTATGAGTGGTTCTATTTCTTCATACGTTACAATTGGGACACGATTTTTAAAAATTTCATAGCTGGAAATCGTGGCGAAGTCGTATTTTTTACCTATTTCTGTATCTTCAGCAATGGTGAGGAGCTGATGCAACACCTCATCTTGAACTTCCCCGGGGTACTTTAGAAACAGCTCTATTTGATGGTAGCGCTTTTTCAATAACCAGGATGCTATGGAATTTACGATGGTTATGGGCATTTTTCAATATCTTTAGCCTGAATTAGTAGGTTGGTAACATTTAATAAAATACCTAAAAATAGCCTTTAAATTTACCATTTTCAAATTGATTTTCATCAAAAAACTATTTTAATGCACTATCAAGGAGTACTTCAAAAAATGCAAACCGAAATAGGATCTCCTATACAATATTATTTGAGTTTTGAAAACGATTTTTTAAACCTCAATCAAGTTCTAGACAGATCATTGGAAATTACACTTTTAAAGTTTCAATGTCTTCATTGTGCTAAGGACTTGCCTATTTTTCGTCAGGGCTTTTGTAAATCTTGTTTTTTTGATATTCCTTCTGCCGGTGATTGGATTATGCGACCCGAACTAAGTACAGCGCATTTAGATATTGCCGATAGAGATTTAGATTATGAAAAGAGGATGCAATTACAGCCACATATGGTGTACTTGGCCAACTCAAGCAATGTTAAAGTAGGAGTAACCCGAAAATCACAGATACCTACTAGATGGATAGATCAAGGTGCCCATGAAGCGCTTGAAATCGCTGAAGTACCCAATCGGTATCTCGCCGGAGTGATAGAGGTTGCTTTAAAGGCACATGTGAGCGACAAAACGAATTGGCGAAGAATGCTAACTAATGCCGTGGCAGATGAAGATCTTACGGATTGGCGGAGCAAATTACGTCCCTATTTTCCTACGGAAACAGAGGAATTTTATTTGGCACACAGAACAGAAACACATCTGGAGTTTCCTGTATTGCGCTATCCTCAAAAAATTCGAAGTTTAAATTTGGACAAAAACCCAATTTATAAAGGCACTTTAAAGGGTATTAAGGGGCAATACCTCATTTTTGAAGACGATACCGTTTTTAATGTTCGCGCCAATGAAGGGTACTTTGTTTCCTTGACCGTTAATTCACAGAATCTTTAGTAGTCGTGGTTGTTTCTTTCTTTTTTTTACTGCCGAACAAGCCGCCCAAGACTTCTTTAGCCGCCTCTTTAACAGCATCTTCCTTCGGAATTGTTGCGTCTTTTTTTACCGTTGTTGTGTCTTTAGGTTGTGTAGTGTTCCCTAAAAGACCGCCCAAAGCATCTTTTACACTTTCATTTACCGAACCACTTGTTGTGGTAGAATCATTACCGGTTGTTTTCCCTGCCAAAATAGATCCAATTAACTCATTGGCTTTTCCTTTACCTTGGTTTAGCAATTTTTGTTTTTCTATTTCTACCAACTGAGCCGTAAGGTTCTTTATGCCGGAAGTTACATCGGTAGTAACCGTTGGACTGGAATACAGTCCGCCAATATTGGCCGTTACAGGCACCGTTAAATTGTCTAAGGATTTGTCGTCTATCTTGGCAATTAGTGAATTTACTTCATTGCCCAAATATTTAGAAGGTACGTGTAAAGTGGCTGCATAATTTAAATTCTTGTCAAAAGAGTGGCTACCGGAGATATTTACGGCAATGTCTTTATAGGTAAGGGTAAAAGGTTTTACTTTTACTAGGCCGTCTTCAAAGCTCAGGGCCGTCTTTAAGCCAGAGAGATTCAATTTGTCTAACTGTATAAAATTTAATTTACCGCTAAGTTCGGACATGATTTTTGTCTGGTTTGGATTTAATTCGGTCGACAGTAATTCGGCCAACAGATTTCCGGATAGGGTGGCTAAATTAGGTGTAAAATCTTCGTTTAAATTTCCAGAAAGCACAATATCCGAATTTAACCTTCCTTGGAGCGCAGCCGCCACTGGCGCAAGGGCATCAAACAAGGCTAAAGCCTTAAATGTTTCTCCGATATCAAAACCGTTCATTCCCAAATTCATGGCAAATGTCGGCGTTTCATTTTTGGTAGACACTTCGCCGTTAAAGGATAGTTTTCCATCAAAAATAGACGAGGTCATATCGGTTAAAACAGCCTTTTGATCTTTAATTCGTAAATTGCCACTAACGTTTTTAAGGGTCAGATTATCGTAGTGTACCGTATTGGCTGATGCTTTTACGGTAACATCTAAAAAGGAAGGTATTTTAATTGATTCGGTAGCTGTTGTTGAAGCAGCAGATTCAGAACTTTGGGTATCGGCAACCATAAAATCGCTCACGGAAAATGTGTTAGATGCAAGCTCAAAATTGCCTTCTACATCCTCATTATTAAACAAAAAACCCAATAGGTTTTGTAAGGTGCCTGTGGCTTGAAAATCGGTCTTTCCGGTAACGCCTGCAAATTCAGTAAGCGTAACGGTTTTTGGATTAAATGTCATCGCCATTTTTTGTATCTGTACGGTATTTGGCATTTCGGCCGATTTGTATTCAAAACCAGACAAATCTAGTTTACCGCTGGTTTTGGTATTTTCATATTGCTTTTTCTCTATGGAAACCATGTCAAAAGCGGTCTTAATATCGGCATTTAAAATCCCCTTTAAATTCAAATCTGGCGGCACAGGATAGGCAGAGGCAAGATGGGCCAAATTCATTTTGCCCACCATATGGGCATCTACCTTGGTGTTTCCCATTAGATCTCTTATTTTAGAGGTCATGCTAAATTTATCCTGATCGGTCATAAAAGTTAACTGGCGTATGTCCACATAGGTGTCTTCTACAATGCCAGTAGTATTTGTAATTTCGGTATCTATAAATACATTGGTCACCGATTTTGGCAGATCGGGATATTTAAAAGAGGCATTATCTGAGTTAATTTTGATATTGAAGGTCGGAATGTGTGTGTCGTCTACTACGCCTTTAAATTCTCCTGATACCGCAAAGTTGCCCGTAGTTTTTACGTCCGAAATATTTTTAGAATAGGCCTCCGGCATCACGGCCAAAAAATTCTTAAAGTCAGACGAAGGGGTCTGAAACGAAATAGCTACTTCCTGATTGGTATCATTCAATTTTACAAAACCTTCAAAAACTAGCGGAAGTTGGTTTATCACGGCTTCATTTTTTAAGAACGTGTATTTGCTTTCATTTAAATCGATGCCAATAACCGCATCTAATTGAACCTTGTTTTTATTGAGGTAATTGGTACTGTCCATTTCAAACGATACCAAGGCATTTGTTGTAGTATTAAGTTCAGATTTTTCTAAGGAGAGGTCGCCCGTACCACTGTGGTTCATTTCTGAAATCTCTAAATGCATTCCGGAAGAAAAATCATCGTAGTTTATACGCGCATTAGAGATGGCATATTCTTTTAGAGAAAGGGTGAAATTGCTATCAGAATCCGCATTACCGCCCTCCGAGGCGCTTTCTATGGCAATATCATAATTGGCGTTCTCTTGGGCATCAATCTTAATATGAACCAAAGCCCCATCCAGTATAAGACTTTTAATAGCTATGGGCTCTTCAGCTCCTTTAAATAATTCCTTGATAGAAAGGTTTAGTCGCACCTCTTTAGCCGCAAAAAGCGTATCGCCTAGAAAAGGTTCCTTATTAAGGACAGAAATTTCGTTTAATGTGAGCGTGGCATTGGGAAAAGAACGAAACAAGCTAAGGTCTGCTTCTGCAAAATTAAAGGTGGCATTGATACTACTATTTACTTTGTTCTTTACGATCTCGGCTATTTTTCCTTTTAGAAAAAATGGAGCGGCTACCAACACCCCGATTATTAAGAGTAGTACAACTCCAAGGGTAATACCTATTTTCTTTTTCATTTTTTAGTGTTTTATAGTACCTGTTTTTTTTGGTTGCCTATACGTGCGCTGTAAGCGAGGTGAACACCAAAGGGCTCCTCATATACTTAGTGCATACCGTTTCATAGTACTTACAACTGCAAACACAATCAATTATTATGTTTCCAATTCTATTTCTTGACCCATGGCCAAATGGAAACGCTTTCGTATCAGATATACGAAGAAATAAAGGAAAGGGGTGTCTATAAATGCTATAATTATCTTAAAAATAAAACCACTGACCACCAAACCGAAAAACATAGACCACGGAAGCACTTTAAAGACACACAATAGCCCCACTACGGTAAAGGTATCTATAAATTGAGATAAAAAAGTGGAGAAATTATTCCGCAGCCAAAGAAGTTTACCTTTGGTAGCTTTTTTCCAAAAGTGATAAATAGCAATATCTACGTATTGCGCACATAAATAGGCAATCATCGAGGCCAAAACCGCTATAGGTGAAAGCGCAAAAACAGTGTTGAATAAATCATCTCCTATTGGGGAGTTAGGTATGGCTGGAACACGATTTGCTAACAAGACAATACCCATGGAAAAAAAAGAGCCAAAAATGCCTACGGTAACTATCTGATTGGCTTTTCTTCTTCCAAAAATCTCGGATATTAGGTCGGTAATTAAAAAAGTGATGGGATAGGGGAGGATGCCTACCGACAATTCAAAAAGCGAGGCACCAAAAATACGAACTTCTCCGAAAGGTTGCCAATAGAAAAATTTCTGAAAAATGAGATTAGATACGACTAAAGAAGTGATAAACAGTGATCCTAAGAACAAATATATCGAATAAGCGAGCTTTCGGTCTTTTTGAGTCATAAAAGGGATTTAATGGCGCTTTTTGAGGCCTAATGCACAACAAATACTACATGATCTGCACGTTGTGTACCTCTGTATTATTTAATGGAAAGGACAAAAGGCAATCTCGCCTGTATCCCTTTTTGTTCCAAAGCAAATTTGACTTCTTTAAGCAAATGGTAGGTTTCTATTCCTATTTCATCTTCAATGAAACGCTGCATAATTGTAGCCCTTGAACCCTCGAGATTTTCCATTAGTTGCTCAAATCCGGATTTGTATTTTGGAAAATTCTTAATGCTGTAAGCATCTAAATTTGCCATTTCGGCTGCAGCGCCTAAGGCATCCTCCAAGCCGCCAAGTTCATCAACCAATCCTATTCTTTTCGCCTCGGTACCACTCCAAACTCTTCCTTGTGCTATCTCATCGGCTTCTTCCATTGTAATTCCTCTACCCTCGGCTACTCTGCTGAGGAAGGTGCGGTAGGTTTGTGCAATACTTTCTTGTACTACATTTTTAAAGCCATCGGTGATAGGCTCAAAAAGAGAATAGTCTATAGAATTCTTGTGGGTGCCTACCTGTTCTGCATTGACGCCTATTTTTTTGGATAATTCGGCAACGTTGGGGATTGTTCCAAAAACACCTATAGAGCCGGTAATAGTGGTGGGCTCCGCAAATATTTTGTCGGCTCCTGTGGCAATGTAGTAGCCACCAGAGGCAGCTACGTCACCCATAGAAACTACCACAGGTTTTACTGCTTTGGTAAGTGCCACTTCGCGCCAAATAATATCGGAGGTCAATGCGCTGCCTCCCGGAGAATTTACACGCAACACTATGGCTTTTATATTGTCGTCTTCTCGCGCCTTTTTCAGCGCATTAAGCATGATGCCTTGACCAATAATTTTAGCATTGCCTTCGCCGTAAAAAATCTCACCTTGGGCATATACAATCGCAATTTTGTCCTTTATTGAACTTCCTTTTTTTTGTTTGTTATTTTTTATGTAGGCAGATAGATCGACATAGGAAATATCCTCTTCCATAGACAATCCTAATTTATCCTTAAGAAACAGTTCATACTCATCAAAGTGTACGGTACCATCTACCAAACCCGAAAGGTTCGCATATTTAGAAGTTCTTCCGCCTAGAGTGTCGGCAATGGCATTCAAATCACTCACAGCAATAGCTCTACTATCAGCAATATCGGTAACAATGGTTTCCCAAAGAGACGCTAGCAATGCTTGAATCTGGTTGCGGTTGTCTTGGCTCATTTCGTTGGCCAAAAAGGGCTCTACGGCACTTTTGTATTTCCCATGACGGATCACTTCCATTTTAACCCCACTCTTTTCTTGAAGATCCTTAAAAAATAAGACCTCTGTAGAAAGTCCTTTAAAATCAACGGCACCCTGCGCGTTCAGGTAAATTTCATCGGCAACGCTAGCCAAGTAATAATCTTTTTGCATAAAAAAATCGCTGTAGGCATAGATAAATTTTCCAGAGGACTTAAAATCGGCCAAGGCCTTGCGAATCGCTTGGGTTTGCGCTAGCCCTGCCAAAATAAAATTATTAGCGATGCTTATGCCTTTTATGTGGCTATCCTCTTTGGCTGTTTTTATGGCCTGTAAGACGTCGTCTAAACCTTGATTTTCACTAAAAAAACCAGAAAAAGGATCCGTATCATCGTTACCTACATAATCTTCTAAGGGTTTTGTTATCTGTAAGGTTAGCACTGAATTATTTTTGATTGAAATGCTATCTTCCGTACTTCCTATTAAGGCGATTAGAACAAACAACATAAAGAATAAGATGCCAAGGGCAATAAGAGACCCAAGGATAGATGCCACCAAATTTCTAAGAAAATTCATTTTGGTTTCAGGTTTTAATTTTAACCCACAAAGATACCAATTGCAATGATCTTGTACAGTGCTTTACGAAAATTTCTATACAAACTTTAATAGGATTTAAAAACCGTACAATTAAATACTACCTTTAGATGAGGCACACACATGTCCGTTACTTTTCTTTATTTTGCAGATTGATTTTGTTCTAAATGCATACGGTATATTTTTCATTAGGAAGTAATCTTGGTCACAAACATTTTTTTTTGCAGAAAGCTATTTTGTTGATGCAGGAGCATTTAGGGGTTGTGCAAAAAGTATCACCGGTATACGATAGTCCGGCTTGGGGCTTCTCGGGAGACGATTTTTTAAACGCCTGTATTTCCTTAGAAACGCATAAATCACCGGAAGAGGTGCTATCTGCCGTACTTTTTATCGAAAAACAACTAGGACGTGTACGAAGCTTGGAAAGTGGGTATCAGCCCCGAACCATAGATATCGATATTTTGTATTACGATAACCTACACTTAAAAGGCGATGATCTCCAGATTCCACATCCTCAAATGCATTTACGAGCTTTTGTGTTGCGACCACTCACGGATATTGCGCCCCAATTTTACCACCCGGTACTACGTAAAGACACACGAAATTTAGTGCAGGAATGCAGGGATAAAAGCGCACTTAACAAGGCTTCGTTTAAACTTTTTAAATCGCAAGAACTACTTTTCTCCCAAGTGCAATTTATGGCTATTGAAGGCAATATTGGAGCGGGTAAAACGACGCTAGCCAAAAAAATAGCTTCCGATTTTAATGCCAAATTGGTGTTAGAACGTTTTGCGGACAACCCATTTTTGCCAAAATTTTACGAAGACCAAGCGCGCTATGCCTTCCCTTTAGAAATGTCGTTTTTGGCCGATCGGTATCAGCAATTTATGGATGATACAGCACAATATGATCTTTTTAAAAGTTTTATGATCAGTGATTACGACGTACATAAATCGCTCATTTTTGCAAAAATAACGCTACAACAAGAAGAATTTAACCTGTATCGGAAGGTTTTCGGTTTTATGTATAAGGAGGTTGTTGTGCCCAAAATGTATGTATACCTGCACCAAAATACGGTTAGACTGCTAGAAAACATAAAAAAAAGAGGGCGAACCTACGAACAAAATATTGAAGAAGCCTACTTGGAAAAGATTCAACATGGTTATATGAATTTTATCAAAAGCTATCCCGAAAAAAATGTTCTGATTTTGGATGTTAGTAATTTGGACTTTATAGAAGAAGAAAAAGACTACACGTATATCTTGGATGAGCTGCAAAAATTTGTGATTAACCAACAGATTTAAGATAATTTTCACAAAATCCTTGCAAATTCGAAAAGCTTTTGCGTAATTGCGTACCCTTAACGGAACTAACTAACTCAAACTATAACGGAGGCCCGGCAACTGTCGGGTCTTTTTTATGGTTTTTTTATGGCTTGATGTTGCGCCCAAAAGTCCCAAATAACAATACCTGCGCTTACGGAGATATTTAGAGAGTGTTTTGTGCCTTGCTGTGGAATTTCGAGCACCATATCGCAGACCGAAACCACGTTTTGGTGAACTCCTTTTACTTCATTTCCAAAAACGAGGGCATATTTGGTATTGTTTGCCCGTTTAAATTCATTGAGCTTTATCGAGTTTTGGGTTTGCTCTACGGCAACGGCGACATACCCATCCGACTTCAGTTTGTGCACTAGATTGCATGTGTCTTTATGATATTCCCAAGCTACGCTTTCGGTGGCTCCCAATGCTGTTTTATGAATGTCTTTATGCGGCGGTGTTGCGGTAATACCGCACAAATAAATTTTTTCAATTAAAAAAGCATCGGCGGTTCTAAAAACGGAGCCAATATTGTGTAAACTGCGTATATTATCCAGCACAACCACCACCGGTGTTTTGTCTATTTCTTTAAACGCATCTACGTTTAATCTGTTTAGCTCGTTATTGTGTAATTTTCTACGCTCCATGCTTATTTTTTGGCAACGCCTACCCCTCCATTTTAGGGGCAACCCAAATACTAAAGTTATCCCCAAAATATGAACAATTGGGATAATTCCGGTGTAAAATTGATACTTTAGTAGGCGTAATAGCTACGCAAAATTAATGTAATAAAATCGCTTTTGAAACCAACAGATAAAACAAAAAAGCTAACCCCTTTGATGCAGCAATATCAAACCATCAAAACCAAGTATCCTGATGCGCTTTTGCTGTTTAGAGTGGGCGATTTTTACGAGACCTTTGGGGAAGACGCCGTTAAAGCATCACAAATATTAGGTATCATTCTTACCCATAGAAACAATGGTGGCGATAGAACTGAACTCGCCGGTTTTCCCCACCATTCCATAAATACCTATTTGCCCAAATTGGTTAAGGCGGGTCTGCGTGTGGCTATTTGCGACCAGTTAGAGGATCCCAAGCAAACAAAAACCATTGTAAAAAGAGGCGTAACCGAATTGGTTACACCTGGTGTGGCACTCAACGATGATCTTCTTCATTCTAAAACCAATAATTTTCTTTGTGCGGTACATTTTGGACGGCACCGCATTGGTGTTTCTTTTTTGGATATTTCTACAGGAGAATTTTTAACCTCAGAAGGTACCGAAGAACAGGTCGATAAATTATTGCAGAATTTTGCGCCCAACGAGGTGTTGGTTTCTAAATCCCATAAAAAGGAGTTTTTGGAGGTTTTCGGAAAGCAGTTCCACACCTTTTTTATCGAAGATTGGGTCTTTCAAGAAGATTACACTCACGAAACCTTAACCAAGCATTTTAAAACCAAAACTTTAAAAGGCTTTGGAGTAGATCACCTTGCTCATGGTGTCATCGCATCTGGGGTGGTACTGCATTATCTTTCTGACACGCAGCACCGCCAATTGCAGCATATTGCCACCTTACAGCGAATCCCCGAGGAAGAATATATTTGGATGGATAGGTTTACCATAAAAAACCTGGAGTTATATCATGCGTTCAATGCAAATGCAGTTACGCTTCTAGACGTTATAGACAAATCGATTTCGCCTATGGGTGGGCGCATGCTAAAGCGATGGCTGGCACTCCCGTTAAAAAACATCGAAAAAATCCGAAGAAGGCATCATATTGTTGCGCATTTGCAATCTGAAGAACAACTTCTTCACACTTTTCAGCATCATATCAAACAAATTGGCGATCTCGAGCGGTTGATTTCTAAAGTAGCTACCGGTAAAATTAATCCAAAAGAAGTTATTCAGCTCAAAAATTCATTGGAAGCCATTGTGCCTATCAAGCAACACGCCTCTAAAACCTTGAATGAGGCACTAAAACAGCTAGGGGACCAAATGCACAGTTGTGACCTGCTTAGGGCTAAAATCAAAGAAATGCTCCATGAAGAGGCTCCTGTAAATATGCTTAAAGGAACTACTATTGCCCAAGGCTATTCAGAAACCTTAGATGAACTTCGGGGTCTCGCATTTTCAGGAAAAGACTACCTCAATAAAATGCTGGAACGAGAAACCCAGCGGAGTGGTATTAGTTCACTTAAAATTGCGTCTAATAATGTTTTTGGATATTATATTGAGGTTCGAAACACCCACAAAGACAAGGTTCCCGAAGATTGGATTCGCAAACAGACCTTAGTGAATGCCGAGCGTTATATTACCGAAGAACTAAAGGAATACGAATCTAAAATTTTAGGTGCCGAGGAGCGTATTCTAGAATTAGAACAGCAATTATTTTCTCAGCTCTTGGTTTGGATGCAAGAATATATTGCCCCTGTACAACACAATGCGTTGCTTATTGCACAGTTGGATTGTCTTTGTGGATTTGCCCAACTTGCTAAAGAAAACAGGTATGTAATGCCCGAAATAAATGACTCTACCGAATTGTATATTCGAAATGGAAGGCATCCGGTGATAGAGAAACAGTTGCCTTTGGGCGAAACCTATATTGCCAATGATGTTCTTTTAAATCGGGAGGAACAGCAAATTATTATGATCACTGGTCCCAACATGAGTGGTAAATCAGCTATTTTGCGGCAAACGGCACTCATAGTTTTAATGGCGCAAATGGGAAGTTTTGTTCCTGCTGAAAGTGCTAAAATTGGCGTTATAGACAAGATATTTACCCGTGTAGGTGCCAGCGACAACATCTCTATGGGCGAGTCTACTTTTATGGTAGAAATGAACGAAACGGCCTCTATCTTAAATAATTTATCTGAACGCAGTCTTGTGCTTCTTGATGAAATTGGACGCGGTACCAGCACCTACGACGGTATTTCTATTGCTTGGGCTATTTCGGAATATTTGCACGAACACCCGGCACGGGCAAAAACTCTTTTTGCTACACATTATCACGAGCTTAATGAAATGGCCACGACCATGGAGCGGATCAAAAACTATAATGTGTCCGTAAAAGAATTGAAAGACAATGTGCTGTTTCTTCGCAAACTCGTAGCCGGTGGTAGCGAACACAGTTTTGGAATCCACGTAGCCAAAATGGCCGGTATGCCACAACAAGTCATATCCAAAGCGAACAAAATCCTTAAAAAACTCGAAAAATCGCATTCTAGTGCCGAGTTAACAGATAAACTTCACTCGGCTCAGAACGAAATGCAATTGAGCTTTTTTAATCTCGATGACCCTTTATTGGAACAAATTAAAGAAGAAATCACCCATTTAGACATCAATACCTTAACACCCGTAGAGGCGTTAATGAAACTGAACGAAATAAAGCGATTACTCACCAAAAAGAAAAAAGCGTAGCCGTATGCCCTTAGAGTTGTAAGGTTCGCAAGTTGTTCTTTATAATTTTTTCATGCTTTTACCGAAATTTGCTTTGCTTTTTAGAGAATTGTATTAAATTTGCATCCGCATCATAGAAGATGCCCTATAGTATTAAAAAAACTTCTGAAATACTGGGGGTTTTAGTGAAACGGTCTTGTACATAATTTAATGCGAAAATAGCTCAGTTGGTAGAGCGCAACCTTGCCAAGGTTGAGGTCGCGGGTTCGAATCCCGTTTTTCGCTCGACGTCGACTCCGCTCAGTCACCACGGGTGGAGTTTTTTGTTTTTCGAAAAGAAGAAGCATCAAAGTCTAAGGCTCGAGTGGTGGAATTGGTAGACACGTTGGACTTAAAATCCAATGGACATTAGTCCGTGCGGGTTCAAGTCCCGCCTCGAGTACGTAAAACCCCGTAAATATTGACTTTACGGGGTTTTTTTATTGTGTTTTGTACGATTATTGTACGATTGACTTCTTTTAGGTCATTATTTCACCATCCAACCGTTCATGTGATCATTAATGAAACCCTCAACTTTCGTTTTTGCGCTTTTTACAAAATCGGCGATACTGCCGGTACCATAAATAGAATCCTGTATGTCTAAGTAGAAGTTTACCACCTCATCACGGGCAATGTCACTATCATACAACTTATTATTTTTTAAAGGGCTTAAATCTATGCCTAAAAGGGCCATATTGGTTTCACATGGGATATAGGGCAAATCAGAACACCAGGGAGTTAAATAATCTTTCAGGTTTTCATATTCCCGCAATTGCTTAAAATAGGTTATTGCATCCGTGAACGATAGTGTATTTTCTTCATCGACACATTGTAGCACCGTGTAAAGTATTTTTGAATCCAATCTTTTTTTGGACTGCATCCCTTCTGATAGTTTATTTATCCATCGGAATTGCTGTATCACTTCTTTAACTACCATCGAGGTTTTAAATATGGTCCGCTCTTTGCCATATAGGTTTTCCAGATTTAGCACCATTACAGAATCTGAACTTCTTTCGTTCTTAACAATTTCGTGTAATGCTTGATTAGTTTTTAGTATCATAATTAATTATTTAATGTTGTTTTTATGTTTCAAATATACATTAAAATATCATTTATAATAATTTATTTGAAAATTATTGCTTACTTATTATCAATTAATATATCTTTAGTGATGTTATATATACATAATATGGTCAATAAAAATTTTTAAAATGATAAAGAATAAGATTAAATATTTCCTTAGAAAAAAGGATATGAAACAATTTGAATTAGCTGATAAGCTCGGTATAAAAAAAGAAACACTTAGCCGGATTATCAATGGAAATCCCACCATACAAAGCATAAAGGACATTGCGGACGCTTTAGATGTTGAAGTAGTTGAATTATTTGAATCTAAAGGGCCAAATGGATTTATTGAGTATAATGGTACCAACCATCCAATACGGTCATTTTCTGACCTCAACGAACTTGTCTCTACAATCAACAAAAATAAAAAAACCCTCTAGCGCAGCTCTAGAGGGCATCCTAATAAACAACAATTGACAATCGAAGACTTTTTAACCTTTAAATTTTTTGTCTATTTCGGAATAAAACTCCTGAGCCTCGAGCATCGTATAATAATCTTCCTTTTGCTCGGGATTCTCTGAATTTGAAATACCAGGTAGTTTTGAATCTAAACGTTCATCTACATTGCCATAGAAGTTTTTAACCTCTCTTTCGGCTGCATCAGTATAACTTAACCCGGACATGATGCCGTCTCTAAGTTCCCATTTATTGGTAATGGGTGAATTAATCCAGCTGTTTATCCGGATGCGCTCCTGTTCTACTCCAAGGTTGAAAACCTCATTATACAGCTCTGAATTATGAATTTTTAAAATTTCGGGACTCATTTTATAGTTTTTTATCGGTTCAATTTGAATATTGTTTTCTGGGCTATTTAAAAGCGGTTCGGGATGCAAGGCCTAACGAATCTATTCCCAAACCTGCCATTGGAAGACCATAGGCAAAACCATCTTTTATTCTTATATAGATATTTCCATATGAATTTACATTCTTGCCTGGGCATTTTTCGGATGTGCTATTTTCCGTTATGTTCCCATCCATATCAAATTGATATAAGGCCTTTGTTTTATGATTCCAATATGCAGTTCCTACATTAACGATCATGTAGCAAAAACAATCTTGTAATTCGTCTTTATCTGGATATTTCATTACCAACCGCCTTGATTGTGAGTAATTAACACAGGTAGACCCTTCGTATCTGAATTGGTGTCTTTTACATTTCGACCCGGATCATTTAAATTGATATTTAAAGAGCCCCCTAATACGGCCTTTTCCAAATTCGCGTTGCTTTGGGCTAAATTTTGAGATGGGCTGTCTATAGGTTCTTTTGAAATATCTTCAGGGAAATCACTATCTAATTTTAAATTATTCCTTTCCCTAATTCCGGAAATAAAATCCAGCCCTTTGGTAACCCTACCAATCAATGGAATTTTTGACATGAATTTTAGTATTTGTTCCATAGGGTATAGTATCCCATCAGCTAGAACTTCTCCAATACGTTTAATTCCCGCAAAAATACCACCGTTGGTAAAAGCATCTTCTATACTACTCCAATGCCTTTTAAAACTCATTATGATGTTAACTATCCATCCCAACGGACCTAAAACCTGTAACATAGATGCCCCCCAAGTATCATATTTCCGGATTGCCGTATCTATTAATACCACCAATCCATAAATTGCAGCTATGGCCACAACGATAGGATTTGCGCTCATGGCAGCATTTAAACCCCATTGGGCAACGGTCCATATTTTAGTTACCACTTGTATGGCTGTTATGATAGCCACTGCACTTTTTAAAGCAATGAAACCACCTAACAATAAGGCTGCGCTTTCTATCACTATATCCATATTCTCGGCTACCCAATCCATAGCCTTTCCCATAGTATCTAATGATTTATTATTGGAATTAGTGACGGTTGTATAGTTTAAAAATTGATTTTTAATTGCCATTAACCGCTCTCCGAAAGATCCTGTATTAATTGCAGCCTGAGCCTGAGCGGTACCGGATTTGTTTATGTTTGCCAACATAGCATCAAACCCATCTACATTGTTAAATAAGGCTTGACCTAAAGCTGCATTTTCCCGACCTAAAACTTGCAATACTGCAACGTTGTTTTTTCCAAGTTTGGCAAACTCTTTTAACCTTTTATTAAATGGAAGCGAAATATCTGTGACAATATCCAGATCCACCCCCATCTTTTTTAAGGCTTTTAATTGCCCTGCGGGAAGTATTTTGGAACTGGCCATGATGGCTAATATGTTTTTTAACTTGGTACCTGCTTCACTGCCTTTTTCAAAACCAGATATTAACTGTACCAAAGCAATAGACTCATCTAATTTGGTGCCGGTAGCAGCTGCAATAGTACCGAACTTACTCAATGCTTCTGCTGTCTGTGGGATTTTGGAAGCTCCGTAAATAGAACCAGCTGCCAACTGATCTATAGCATACTTAGAATATTCTGCACCTAATCCAAAGTGGTTTAAAGAAGTGGTTAAGGCATCCGCAGAATCTGCCAACTCCATCTTTGCAGCCTTACTTAGAATAATGGCATTTTTGGTAATATCTGCGAGTGCTTTCGGAGTCTGTAATAATTCGGGTTTGGCAGATGCAATCAGGTCCATGCCATAAAAGATATCTTTGGCGGCCATTTTTGTGGCTTTGGCGGCATCCATTGCATGCCCTTCTAAAATAGCCAAATCATTTCCCGTGGCACCGGTTATAGAAGATAGCGATGCAAGGCTATCATTGTATTGTAAATTGTTTTGTATTGCCTGAGTGAAAATAGCACCTATACCAAGCCCTAAAGCGAGCTGGGAAAGACGACCCATTTTATTAAAAGTGGCAGATACTTTGGTATCGAATCTTTTAATGGCTGCTACACCTGTAGTGGCAAACCCTTTGGTAGAGTTTACCATTTTTTGCACGGTGTCCGTGAACTTGTCCACAGCGGTAAAAGTGGAAGGTATTTTTATAGTTGCTGCCATATTCTGAACATTTAGTATAAAATTATAACTTTTTAGACGTGTTTTGATTTCGATTTGAAACTTGATTTCGATTTTTATTAACAATTTGATTGTTGATAACTATCTGTGTAATACGGTTTTTACAAGGTTGTTGCTGATTTGATTTAGTACCTCAACTTTATCATCTACATAGATGCAAGGGGTATCTATACAATTCAAAAAATCTATTTTCATTTGATTGGTTTGGTTTTCTTTTATTTTGTCCAACGTGGGAATACTGAGTTTCTCACATAAGATTTCCATCCTATTTCCGGAAGCGGTTAACAGTAGGTAATCATTGAATTCTAATGATTGCTTTAGTTTTAAAAACTCTTTTCCCCAGGGGGTTAGATGTGCGCTCAGGAAAACGGCACGTTTAAACTCGTCATAAATTGATTCGTTGAAATAGAAATATGTTTTTTTAATGTTATGTCTGCGGATGGACATGGAACTATAGATAATACAATCATCGATGTCGCTTATCAGAAATTCCCCTTGGTACAAAATATTTAAACTTTCAATGTACATAGTTTATCTTTTTAAAATATCTGATATGGTACCTATTTCACTCCACCCAAAAAAACCATCAAACTCCATCGCATTTGCTTCCATATTTTTTAATTGTTCTCGAGAAACTATTTTTATTTGATCATCGCTCAATTCAATGACCACCAAATTGGAAGTGATTTCCGGATTATTGTTGACCAGCTGAAGCACTTCTTTTCTAGCCTTTTCTTTAATATCTGCTACTTCTTTGTCAATCATGGCATGTATTCCGGTGATCAGTTTTTTACCTATTGCTTCCAGAACAACCTCAGCCATTTCCCTGATTTTTTCATCCTGAGAACTGTTATAAGAAGTAAGGTCTAAACCTTTGCCGTTAGTTTGCTGTAAAATGTACTTTTCATTTTCCGTGGTTTCTATGTAATTCCCGGATGTAATTATCTTTTTCCGGTGTATGTGGGTTCGTAACAAATTCATGTCGATGCCCAGGGCGGTTGCAAAATTTTTTCTAGTGAGTTTCATATCTTTTTTGGGTTAAAATTCGTGTTGCATTTGGTTTTCGTGTTGCATTTGATGTTGCACTTATCAAATCTATGTCAAGGGGATAAAAAACGGAATTCGCAACGTACTGCGACCAGCTCAAAAAGCGTCTACAGTACCTTAATTGCCACCTAATCCCTTATCTGCGATAGTTTTATTTTAAACCAATATCCCAACGTCATTTGATTTCAATCGTTCGTTAAAACGCCTCTTTTGAAACGTTTGTTTTTTTAGGCGTTTCAATTACTTCTAAACACCTAATAATTCATACATGTTAAGTTGTTCATTGGGTTGGGCACGGGCTAGGTAGCCTACTTTCTTAACCTTATTTGCATTATAAAATCTATTTCGTACCTGCTTTGCCATGTGAGAAAGTATAGACCTTTCATACTTTGGGCCATGACTGCGGTTGCTTGGTATCAAATCCAATCTTAAACGTTCAAAGGTCTTAGGATCGTTCTTTTGTAGGTACCTCAAAGTTTTAATTCTAATGTAATTTGGGATAGATGCATTTGCCTTTATGGTACCTTCATGCTCGAGAGTCAAACCGGTAACTCTACACCTAATTTTTGATAGATCGGTATAGGTGCAAATTTGCTTTATATAAGGTGGCAAATCTGCACCTTTTAAGGCTTGTTTTGAAGCTAAATTTTTAGGTGGCAAATCTGCACCTTTTACAACCTGTGGTTTAAATAATTCATCTAATTTTTGCTTAATATTTTGAAGTAAAAGTGAATGTACATTTTTACCAATCCTATTGAGAAAATCCATATACTTTTCTTTTTCTCTCACAAACTGATTTCTATATCCATTCAAATGGCCGGTCCATGTATATGGATTTAAAAACTCCCTTTCATTTTCTGATAGTAACTTTTTATCTATGGTCTGGTCCAAAATCAACATTTCCGAACCTACCAATAGAAGTTCTTTCTTCATTTCCAGATATACACTAGGTTTCATCAAATCCATTATTGTGTTAATACCGAGTTTACTTATGTATTGAGATTGGCGGGTTTTAATCTCCAGCCTAACTGTATCCCTACTGCAAAATTTAGGGAACTGTACGCCTTTAGAATACCATTTGATAATTTTATATCCATTTGCCCGACCGTTATTTTTTGTGGTATATGATTTCTTTGAAAATCCCAACTCATCATCTGCTAAAAATTTAGTCCGTTTCCAATATTCGGTATGGAGTATTACATTAGGGGCGTAATTCTGCATTCTGAAATTGATTCCGTATTCCATGCCAACTAATTTCACACTTGTTAATACATCTAATCCAAATCTCCTAAAAACCGTCTGTAAAACGCTGATACAAGTATCAACATGAAAGTCATTAGCATTATGAAGATTATCGTTAAAGTACCGGTGAACGGAAAAAAGAATCTCCAATTTGTTTTTATGTAAGCAGAACAATATTTTCTTAAATTCCTTGGTTTCCTTAACAATAATCGTGGTGTAATCGATATGTGATAACCTTTCCTGGTGATCATACCAGATAAGATCTGGATGGTTCCAAATTTGCTGTACTTCATCCTTATCAAAAACGATTATCTTTAAGAAGTCCAACAATTTTTTTTAGTACCTTTGGGTTATGGATATGGGTTCACTTTTCTTATATCCTCGAATCTGAACAATTCAAAAAAGCAACACCGCTACGCCATAGCGGTGTTTTTGTTTTACTCCTTTAATTGATAAATATTTTCCCAATTCGGTGCAGCCATATAACCATTTCCATGAGGTACGCCTTTTATAATGGGTTTGAGAATGCCATAGATTTCGGATGCTTGTATGCCTAACCGTACACTATCGCTTAATGATGGAATGGTAACTATATTCTCATTCTGGGCTTTGTTAATAGCATCCGAAATGGTCTGGGCATGCTTTAGTACAATGTTTTGTCGTTCATTACGGGTATAGTATGTATAAAAGGCCTCTATGTCCTTTTTCAATTCTGAGGATGGCAAAAAGTCACTTTCCGTAATCTCGAAACTATCTAAATCAGACGTGCGCACGTTCCTGTGTTCGTTCATCAACTTTATGAGGTGCAATGGGTCCCGACCGTGCAACCCAATAATTGCGTCATCTGTAGCATTTGGAAGGTTCATTTTTATTTTTAGTAGGCGTAATACTGTGGGGTACTTACCCCTAATTACTTCCTTTTTCTGAGCAGGTGAAAGGTCAAAGCCTAAGAAGTTAGTGGCTGCTTCAATTATTGACTTGTACGCCTCTACAGTCTCTACCGTTACTTCCTTTTTCCTTTTTTGGATGGCATAGTCATCCTTAAATAGTAACTGTTTATTCTTAAATTCGTCTTTTACTACTACCATCATTTTTTAGTTTTGATTTGTTATTTTTTTAGTTGAATTAAGGCAGCCTCTACCTCCGACCGTTTGTAAAGTACTGAACCAGCAAGGCCATAAGCGACCAATAGATTTCGCTTCGTGTAATTATGAACCGAACTCACGTTTACTTTCAAAAGTGCAGCTACTTCCGATCTGGTTAAATATTCTGTGGGTTTTTTCGGTTCGAAATGTTTGGCCATTTCGGCCAGTCTTTTTTCGGACCGTTTGTCAAGTTCTGATATGAACTCCTCTGGGTCTAAGTTTACAAATTGAATACTTCCGGACATGACATATATTTTTGATTATATGTCAAAAGTCCTTTAGTTTAAATTGAACATTAGTGCTAAACAGTTTATTTTACTGTTTAATTTTATAAATTGTCGTGAAGTGCTTTAAATTCATGTGTAACAGATAGCCTCCGAATTACACATTCTTTCATTACTTTTTTAATTTGTGAAGGAATTAAAAGTAAATTTTTATCGCTTTCTTCAGTTCCCTTCAACGTATTATTTATGTAAGGGTATAGGTTTTTCAAGTTTGTTTTATTCTCTAAGTATTTTACCATTGGTAGGACTTTATGCCATTCAATGTTATCAAAAACAACCTTATTTTTAAATTTTTCTTTCTTGAAAGGATCCGGAAATATTAATCCTTGGGCAAATAAAATGCCTACCTCGGTAAATGTTTCCGTTTTTTTCTGATGAAACTCTTTTTTTGGTTCTGGTAGATTATCTAAATCCGGTTTTTTGGATTTAAAAGTATCATTCATTTGATCTAGAATCGATGTTTTAATATGAAAGAAGAATGCTGTGTATGCAGAATATAATTCATACTTTTCCTTTTCTTCAATCGGATTATTTTGAAGAATATACCGTGCTCTAAAATTATGTGATGAGTTGTATTGTGTAATGTAATAAGTACTTAAATTTTGAAATTCTTCATAATTCAAATACTCACATCCAATAAGTAAGTTAACAATTAAAGGTCTTAATTTTTTATATCCGTTCCATGAACTACCAAAATCTATTTTTTGAATATTTTCAAAATTTTCATTGGATAACGTTCCTTGACAGAAATAATTAAAATCAGGTGGAGAAATATTCCGTGGATCTTCTATTATTTCAAAAAACTCTGAAACCATTTTAGTTAGTTCGATGTATTGAATTGACCTAAGACTTCTATTTTCCATTGGCTGCATTCTTTACCACGGTTAGATTACTTTGCTTTTTTGCCTTTAGTTCCATTTTGGCGTAATAATCCATGAACATGTCTACATGGTCCTCATTGTCAGTATTTAGGTAGGTCAAAAAGGAAGATTCTTTTTTATGATTTGTAACAGCCATAATCAATGGTGTGGGCAATTTCCCATAATGATTGCTTGCAAAACTTCTACGGCCTGAGTGAGTGCCTATATACTGCCATTTAGGCCGTAACTTTTTTAAGCCTCTACCGGTTTCCTTGTCTCTTAGCCTTCCCATGATCATTTCATCAATACCAGCCAATTTACAAACGGTCTTGAAATGCTTATTCAGTTTTTGAATACTTACCCTGTAAGGCAGTCCATTCTCGTAAATCTCCAATACCTTTGGCAAAACAGGGATAGTAACGGACTTATTTACTTTCTTTTGAATGAATTTAATTACGTAATGGGCACCTCTTTTTTTGAAGTTATCCGGGATTATTCTATCAATTAAATCCTTACCTCTTTGTCCGGTGTAACATGATAAAATGAGATACTTTCTTGCATTTTCCAAGGCTGGATTATTCAATTCCGCTTTTTCAATTTTTTCTAAATCTTCAAACGAAAGATATATTACGTCCATATCTTCATCGTATGCAGTGCCTTTGCTGGAACTTACCTTATCTAAATCTCTGGCAACATCAACTTTTGATTTTGCTTCCTTACAAACGGTCTTTAAATCTGAAACCTTTTTATTGGTATAGGTAACGGAATATTTTTCACTTTCTAAAAGCCAACTTCTAAAAGAATCAAACCACGCCTTATCCAGCTGGTGAATTAAGTATTCATTTTTCTTTTGGTACCGGGTGAATATTTTAAGTAGGTTGTTATAAGAATTTATACGGCTTTGACTAAGACCTATCCCCTTTTTTGCATTCTCCCTGGTGGCAGCTGTATTGATTATATGGTTTATCCAATAAAGCACCCTTTCATCCACATAGTCAGGCTGTGGAGGGTTATAATATTCATGCACCACTTGAATTAACCAATGCTTGCCTACTTTGGATTTATCTGTTTTGTGAAAGTGTTTTAAGATATGATCTCTTAAATACTGCAGTTTAATGTTAACCTCAGCTCGATAGGTTAGTATATTATTATCTTTTGTTCCCTGTAATCGCTTTTTCCAATACTCCTTTGAAACTTCCTCTTTTGAATTGGCAGCCCAAACATAATCGATACCATCTATGGTATAAAGTAGCCGTAATGATAGTGGTGCACGTTCCTTTTTGGAACGATAAAGAAAATTAACAGTGGCCATAGTGTAAATCTGAACATAACAAAACTATAAAAAATTGTACGATTATTGTACGATTGACTTAGATTTGTATGGATTATTTTAGATTATTTTAGATTGCTCCTTTTTAGTTAAAACCTGTGAACCCCTATAAAATATGATATTTATACAAGTATTTCCACCGCTTTACAAAATGTACAAATCTAAGGTTTCAAGTCCCGCCTCGAGTACAGGAATCCCTATTAATCGTATGATTGTTAGGGATTTATTTTTTTGTCAAAAAATGTAATAGTGCCTGCCTAATGCGCCTTCTCCTATTTTATTTTTGGGCAACTTTTGAAAATCACTTGCCATCTTTTAAATCTTATCCGTATCTTCAATTTTCGTTGCCTTAGATGCGCGTATATGTTTTTAATTCGCAAACTATGCTGCGCTGTTCTCTTATTTACGGGCATCTTATAGGTCTAAAACAGTTTAATAGATATGAAGCAAGTTTTACTTTACAGTGGTATATTTTTTATAGGCACCTTTTGTCAGTTCGCTCAAGAGAACAATAGCTCGCCCCTAACGATCAAGGAAATTATGAAGGGGTACGATTTTGTAGGTCATCTCCCTTCGGAACCTTATTGGTCGGTTACTGGAACGGCTATTTATTTTAATTGGAATCCCGTTGGCGCAGACAGCGATTCATTGTATGCTTATTCCTTAAAAAGTGCTTCCACGGAGAAACTCGACTTTGAAACAGTTTTGCAGTTGCCACCCTCCAAAAGGATGTACAGTAAAAATAAAACTAAAATAATATACGAAAAACACGGTGATATTTTCCTATTAGAAAAGGCTACAAATGCAGTTACCCAAATTACCAAAACAGTAGAAAAGGAGCACAGTCCACACTTTACGAACCAAGAAACAAAGGTCGCTTATACTAAAGGCGACAATATATACACATGGGATATTGCTAAAGGCACAACGGAACAAGTCACCCATTTTGTAAATAAGAAGACGGAAAGCGATAAAAAAAGCGCTAAAGATGAATGGCTGCGACAAGACCAATTGGCTTTGTTTGATGTACTTCGCGAACGCAAGGCCAAGAGCGAAAAAGCCAAGAAACAAACCGAACGCATAGCACAAAAGCGACCTTTAGAAATCGATATAGAAGAAAAATCTATTGACAGCCAGCAACTTAGTCCGGATGGGAAATATGTGACCTACATCACCGTAGAACGTCCCAAAATAGCACGAACGATGATGCCGCACTATGTCACCGAATCCGGGTATACGGAAAATGAAAACACCCGCTCTAAGGTGGGTGATGAGCCCTCGAAGTACCAAATGTTTATATACGACCTTGCTCATAGAACGGTTTATCCTGTGGTGTTAGACAGTTTGGAAGGCTTGGATTATATTCCGGAATACACCAAGGAATATCCCGATAAACCCTATAAAAATGAGTGTCGAATCGGTTCTATATCCGGTCCGGTTTGGAGTGCCGACGGCAAAAATTCCATCTTAGAGATTCGCAGTAATGATTATAAAGATCGATGGATTGTTTTGTTAGATGTCACCAACGGAAGTATTACCAACCTAAACCGCCAACACAATGAAGCTTGGATCGCTGGCCCCGGAATTGGGCGTTCTCAAGGCGGCAATTTAGGGTGGATGCCAGATGATAACAGTATATGGTATCAATCAGAAAAAACCGGCTATGCTCATTTATATACTCTAGATCTCGTAACAAAAAAAGAAAAAGCACTTACATCAGGTGCCTTTGAGATCTATAATCCGTTCATTTCAAACGATAAAAAAAGGTGGTATTTTACGGCAAACCAATTACATCCGGGAGATCGCCAGTTTTACAGTATGCCAATTCTAGGCGGAAAAGTAACCCAACTTACTTCGATGACTGGTAATAACGATGTTACCTTATCTCCGGATGAGCGGCACATGGCGTTTCTATACTCATACGCAAATCAGCCAACAGAGTTGTACGTGCAACCGAACCCTATGTTCTCGAAATCAGATAAATTACCCTCAAGGATTACGCGCTCTACTACAGACGCTTTTGAGAATTATAAATGGAAAGATCCGGAAATTATCACCTTTAAGGCAGCGGACGACGCCGAAGTATATGCTCGTCTATATCAACCCAAAACAGAGGTAAAAAATGGCGCAGCGGTAATTTTTGTCCACGGCGCTGGCTATTTGCAAAATGCGCATAAATGGTGGAGTAGCTACTACCGGGAATATATGTTCCATAACTTGCTTGTAGATAATGGATATACCGTATTAGATATTGATTATCGTGGTAGCGCAGGCTACGGTGCAGATTGGCGCACCGGAATTTATCGCCATATGGGTGGAAAAGATTTGTCTGATCAGGTAGATGGTGCTAAATTATTGGTAAGCGAGTATGGTATTGATAAAAACAAAATTGGTATTTACGGCGGTTCTTATGGGGGCTTTATTACCTTGATGGCATTGTTTACCGCTCCGGATACTTTTAAAGCAGGAGGTGCCATACGCTCTGTAGGCGACTGGGCCGCGTATAATCATGGCTATACGGCTCGGATTTTAAACACCCCGGTAACCGACAGTTTGGCGTACCGGAGAAGTTCGCCGATTTATTTTGCGGAGGGGCTTAAAGGCGATTTACTTATTTTGCATGGAATGATTGACGACAATGTGCATTTTCAGGATATGGTACGGCTATCGCAACGTTTGATTGAACTCGGTAAGGAGAATTGGGAAATGGCCATTTACCCGCTAGAACGGCATGGATTTGTGGAACCAAGTAGTTGGGTCGATGAATATACCCGCATTTATAAACTTTTTGATAAAAGTTTGTTGGGCAGTGATCCAAGAAAATAGCACATTCTTGATTTCGTATCATTTCTACCTCTAAAAATCAAAAGAAACCGTATCTTACGGACTGTGAATTTTTTAATAAAAATACGAAGCAATTGGAACATCAAACTCAGGATCACAAACGTTACACCTTTGTTTGCAACCCAAAATAGCACCCCCTTTTACACGTCTAAAATCTCATAAACCATGAAAAAAAGTAGTTTATCTCGTAGGAATTCCCGAAGAGAATTTATTAAAAAAGGCGCTATAGCCTCGTCCATTGTCCTTGTGCCCCGTCATGTATTAGGAGGTGTAGGGTATACGGCACCTAGTGACCAATTAAATTTGGCTGCTATTGGCGCAGGTGGTAAGGGAGCCAGCGACATTGCCAATGCGTCGGTTAATGGGCGCGAACGGGTAGTTGCCCTTTGCGATGTTGATTTTTCGGGTTCGGCGGCTACCTCCGTTACTCGCTTCCCGAAGGCAAAATTATATAGCGATTATCGGGAAATGCTTGACAAAGAAAAGGATATCGACGCTGTGACTATTTCTACACCGGACCATGTGCATGGGCCTGCCGCGGCATATGCCATGGAAAGAGGAAAACATGTGTATGTGCAAAAACCCATGACGCATAATATTCGAGAAGCGCGCTTGCTTACCGAAATGGCTCGAAAAAATAAGATCGTAACCCAAATGGGGAATCAAGGGGGCTCTAACCCACTTTTGGCAATGGTACAAAATTGGGTAGATTCGGGGGTATTGGGTAAAATATCGAAAGTACAAGTGTGGACCAATCGACCTGTGTGGCCTCAAGGATTTGCGATGCAAGCACCCGATCCGGCACTAAAGCCAAAAGATTTGGATTGGAATTTATGGCTCGGCCCCGCCAAAGAAATCCCTTTTACACCCAATTTACATCCGTTTAATTGGCGGGGTTGGTGGGACTATGGCACAGGCGCTTTGGGCGATGTAGGCTGCCATCTTATCGATATTCCTTTTCGAACATTGGGGTTAAAATATCCTACCGATGCAGAATGTAGTGTGGGTACGGTGTACACCAAAATGTGGACTCCTGATTATCATCCGGAAGGTTGTCCAAATTCTTCCTTTATAACGTTACATTTTGGCGCAACCGAAAAAAGTCAATCCCCCATAGAAATGACTTGGAGTGACGGCGGTATTCGTCCTTCTCACCCCGAAATTATTCCTGCCGATCATAACATTGGAGGTACTAACAGCAATAATGGAGTATTGATAATTGGCGAAAAGGGCATCATCTCAACCAATATAAACGATAGTTCTCCGCTCATGCCTAAGTTGTATCTCAATGATGGATCTACGGATTTCGGTCCGGAGGTAGAGGATAATACAATTCCCGAATACGGTCACCAGATAAAATGGGTAGATGCCTGTAAGGCTGGGTTTAACAGTCCGGAGCATCTTGGACTAACCTCGTCTTTCGATTATGCAGGCCCTATGACAGAGACTGTATTGATGGGGAATTTGGCCATTCGAAGTTATATGTTGCGACGTGAAAACAGTGAGGGTAACATGGAGTTTTTTGCCCGTAAGAAACTTTTATGGGACGGTGAAAATATGCGCATTACCAATCAGGAAGAAGCCAATCAGTTTGTTGGGAGAACCTATAGGCCTGGTTTTGAGGTTTAAGTTATTCCAAAACAATATAGACATCGTCCATTTTAAGTTTTTTTGTAAGGTACACACAAATAGCTCGACCATTATTTTGGGTCTCATGTCTTCAAGTATATCTAATGACTGTTGGTAACAATGAGGATTGCCTTACTTGAGGGTAAAGAGAAACGAATCAGCATTTTACAGTGCTTAAAATAATATAAATTATAAAGAATATAAATCTATGGGATGTTATAACTCGGTGGTAATAAATGCTCCAGCCGATAGGGTTTGGGATGTTTTAAAAGATTTTCACGATTTATCTTGGAGTAAAAATGTGGTATCCAAAGTAACCGTCGTTGGCGATAAGGCTGCGACAGAAGTTGGCGCAAGGCGCATCTTAAACGATGCCTTTGAAGAGACATTGCTTTCATTTAACGAAGAAGCAAAAACGTTTACATATAGTATTGATGATGGTCCGGGAGCGGTTTCTAAAGACAATGTTTCTGGCTATGTGGGGAAAGTAACCGTGTATTCGGTTTCTGAAAATGATACGGCTTTTGTGTTGTGGACTTCGGACTGGGATTCTACTACGAATGGGGGCGTTGCCGAATTTTGCAGCCCCGTGTATTACGCACTATTACAAGATTTAAAATTACATTTCTCTTAAACTCAACTCAATTCATTTTTAAAAAGCCCTTTTAGGGCTTTTTTTTATCAACAGATGTTCATGTTTAGGTGTTTTTTTTGGTTTAAAGGTCGGTTTATCATTTTTAGTTTGTTGTATTAATCTCTTAAGGTAGGATAGGCAATATCCAATTGTTGCAAATACGTGTCGTATTTTGTTTCATCGTAATACAATTTTTCTAGCTGAGGTCTAAATTGCTTTTGGATGTCGGTATTCAGGTAGGTTGGGGGTGCATCACTAGTGGAAATCATAGGTTGGTATTTGGTTTCCTTTAGCTGAACAGTAGTAAAGTAATCCCATGCCTTTGTGATGAGTTCTGGTTTTAGAAATAAATCCATAACCGTCATGGCTACGACCTTGGCGCCGGCGGTTGCTCCTTTATGCGCAATGGGGGTCGCCATGGCAATAGCATTGCTCCAGTGATGTCCTTGTAATCCGGGAATATTAGAAGGAAATCGTAGGGTTACTGTGGGCACGGTCCACGATACATCGCCAATATCATCGGAGCCGCCACTTTTAATTTCTTCGGACGGAATACCTAAGGGCTTCAATTCCGAACTTAGACCTGTGGTATCCTTCGATTTTACTTCTCGCTGTACCGCTTTGGCTAATTGTTGATCGGCCTCGGACCAAGTAGGTAAGCCCACTTTTTTAATGTTTTCATACATATTTTCGGCAATAACTTTATTAAAATGACGCGGCCATGCGGTACCCAATATTTTAGATTTTACATCGGTATTGGTCATTAGCGCAGCTCCTTCAGCCACTTTATTAGCCTCATTGTACATCTCCATAATACCTTCATAGGTTACATCCCGGAAATAATACCAAATAGAGGCTTTGGACGGAACAACGTTGGGCTGGTCTCCCGCATCGGTAAAAATGGAATGCGATCTTTTTAGGGGATGTAAGTGCTCCCTTTTGTAGTTCCAGCCTACATTCATGAGTTCAGCGGCATCCAAAGCACTGCGACCACGCCATGGAGATCCGGCAGAATGTGCAGCTTCGCCTTCAAAGGTGTATTCAACGGAAATGAGTCCTGTACCTTGTGCTTGCCCCCACGAAACTTCTAAATTACTACTCACATGGGTAAAAATACATATATCGATATCCTTAAATAATCCGTCCCGAGTATACCAAGCTTTGGCGGCTACCAACTCTTCTGCAATACCGGGCCAAATAACCAAAGTACCTGTTATAGATTCGCGTTCCATGAGTTGTTGAAGCGCCAATGCAGCAGTAATGTTGAGCGGAATCCCGGAATTATGGCCTTCTCCGTGTCCCGGAGCACCGTCTACCATGGGTTTGTGATAGGCTACCCCGGGATATTGCGATGCTTTAGGAATACAGTCCACATCGCTTCCTAAGGCAATTACCGGTCCGTTGCCATTGCTCCATTTGGCAAACCAAGCCGTGGGTATGCCGGAAACTGCACTGTCTATTTCAAAGCCGTTTTTGCGAAGGATGTTGGTAAGATAGGTGTACGATTCGTATTCTTGAAATCCGAGCTCTGCAAAACTGAAAATTTTATCGATCATCACTTGTGTCTGTTTTTCCTGAGATGCTACAACGGCAGCCACTTCAGACTTCAGTTTTTCAATTTCTTTTGCAGATCGCTTTTTTTGAGACCAGCTTAGTTGGCTTGACAAAACCAAGATGCCAAAGGCCAAAAGGATATTTTTCATGCGCATCATTTAATTTAGATTACCTATTTTATTTTGGGTGTTTTAAAGTGCTAAGCCATTAAAGGATCTAGTATTCAGTACGTTACATTGGATTATTTCTGTTAATTCCGAAGATTTTCATAGCGAATATAGATCCTGCTTACCGCTGTTTTATGCCAAAAAATCATTCTGATTTGTTTAAATATAAGGAAAGTAGGGCAATTTTTTACGGTAACCTCTTTGCTTTTACACTTTTTCGCAAAAGAGAACTCGTCTTGATTGCAATTTTTAGCTTTTCAATCTAAGGATTTCCCGACCTTAGGGTCAGGGTTTCCTATTTATGGCTCCTTTGGAGAGGTCGGAACTGCAAAAAGGCAGTTCCGGGTGAGGTAAAATACAAAATTTCGGTTTTGGCCCTAAGGCCAAAATGAAACTGGCGAAACCCGTACAGAGCGCAGTAGAAGTATACCCCTATGGTGTGCCTTGGGGATAGTCAGTTTCAAGAATTTTTAATAAAAATTTTTTGATTACTTTCTGGTTTCGTATGCCCCTTTTTGGTATTCATAGTACGGCATATTTAAGCAATTGCAGCACAACAATCCCAGAAATCAATCTAGAATTCCTATGGTAGGGTAATTACCCCAATTTCTCCAAAAGAAGTTCTAAAATCGGAGCCATGTACCTTTACGCCCTTTAATTTTATATAGCGCCCTTGCACTGCATTAAATAGAATGGATTGTTGTATAGGATTGTTCGTAATATTGCCAAACTCTCCTCCTGCAACCAATTTCCAAGAATTTAGGTCTGTGCTTACAGAAAATGCATAATCCGTGATGATGCCAAATGGATAGCGTTCTTGAATGGGCCAATAGGTGAAACCCTTTAGGTTGTGTGCTTTGCCAAGATCGATCACAATTTCCTGAGGTACTTTTTCATTTTCAGCTGTTGCCCAGTAGGTGTTGGGGTTTTCATCTATCAACGCATATGCTTCTTCCAAATTACCTGAAGATACTTTTATAACCTTCCAATCCTTTTTTGGAATATCAAAATACGTTGCCGTAACGTCGGTTTGTCTTTGGCTTTCTGTGTCTACCGCATTGGTTTTTAATACCGTCGGATTTTCTAGTAAAATGGGCGTCGTGTATTTTGAAGATGAGGTGGTGGGTGTACTGCCGTCTAAGGTATAATGTACCGCAATCTTGTCATCGGGAACCCGGATATCAACAAAGCCATCTTTGTTTCGATTAATTTCGGGCGAAGTCAATAAATTCGGTGCGCGGAACAATTCGATATTGGATAGGGTAGGAGCCCCTTTGGAGGCAGTGATGGCCACACGAATTTTAGATGCCTTTACTGTTGGGAATCGCAATATACGCTTATAGCCTATAGTGGTTTGCCGATCTATGTGTTCCCATACCGCATCTACGAGCGCCTCTACCGTAAAACCTTGAATTCGCTGACCTAAAGGGATATGTTCCTGAAGTACGATCCGATTTACCTCGGTTGGTGCGTCAAAGGAAAGGGTAATTGTAGCCTCGTTTATGGTGTCGTCGGTAGCCCAAAAGGTAGTTTTGTTGCCATCTATGGCACGTGCTCCACTAAATGTGTCACTGTTACCTCTAACATTTGTGGTGGTGATATTTTGATTTGCAGCGATATTAATTTTAAAATCAGCATCTAATTGCGTTTTCAAAGCCATGAGTTGTTGCACATCGGTTTCATGTACCAATCCCCTTGTGTCTACCGGAAGGTTTAACAACAAAGCGCTATTTCGCCCCACTGAGTTATAGTAGATATCAATAAGTTTTGAAAGGGATTTTACTTGATGATCCTCAGACGGATGATAGTACCAGCCCGGACGTATAGAAACGTCGCATTCTGCCGGCACCCAATGCGTGCCATCTTCATGGCCCGAGCGCAATTCTACGTACTTAGGCCATCCCGGATACACTTCGTCTCTCCGCAAAAGACTCCAATTGGTTTCATTTGCCCAGCCTTCTTCATTGCCTACCCAACGTACGTCGGGGCCTCCATCGCCAAAAATAACGGCTTCAGGTTGCAGTTCTCTAACTATTTGGATCGTCTTATCCCATTGATAGTAGGTTTTATTATCTATTTTTCGTGTTTCATTGGCACCGCCATAATACCCGGAACCTCCATTGGCACCATCAAACCATACTTCAAAAATGGGGCCGTATTGGGTCAGAAGTTCGCGCAGTTGATTGTGAAAATAGGTTACATATTCTGGTTTGCCATAGTCGGCATGATTGCGATCCCAAGGAGATAGATACACGCCCATTTTAAGACCGTATTCGGCACAGGCTGCTGCCAATTCCTTGAGGACATCTCCTTTTCCTTCTTTCCAAGGGGCGTTTTTTACCGAGTGTTCGGTGTATTGGGAAGGCCATAAACAAAATCCGTCATGGTGTTTTGCGGTAATGATAATTCCTTTCATACCCGCTTCTTTGGCCACCCTTGCCCATTGGCGTGGATCTAATTCGGATGGATTGAACAATGTGGGCGATTCCCCACCCAGACCCCATTCCATATTGGTAAAGGTGTTCATGTTAAAATGGATAAAGCCATAATACTCCAGATTGTGCCATGCTAATTGCCGTTGCGATGGCAAAGGGCCTAAAGCCGTTGGAGGTTCAATTTTTTCACAGCTTTGAAAAACAAGCAAAAGAGCTAAAGGTAGTATACGAACCGCGTAGTTTTTATGCATAATGTTTAGGTGCTAGTAAACGCTTTCTTCTGAGTCGAAAATGTGTGCTCTGTCAAAATGATCGGGAGCATAAAATTATCAAAAAAGAAGCACACCACCCACTTTCTTTTTACACTTTTCAAAAAGGGTATTATGGTGTACAAAGAATCATAAAGGAAGCATGTCTACAATATAATAAAAGTGCGATTTTGCGGCTAACAGCAATTTTTATTTCCCTATTTCAGTATTCAATCAAAATAAATTTAACAATTAATATCATATTCAAAGTCGTTTTGCGTTATAGGGTGTGGTTTCGCTGTTTCTATTGCGTTCAAAAATTAACAGTATGCGAAGCAAAAAATGGATATATTTGACACGCCTTGGTTTTGTCTGCTGTTTTGCGATAAATACCTTTACGCCATAGATAAAAGGGTTTAGTGTATCCATCTAAATGCTTCCACTAAAAGAACTATTTCATTAGGAATCAGGTAACGAAAATAGCACACAGATAAAGCCCATAAACCACCTTTAAAAAATGGAACAATACCAATGGATATAAACAATGAAGAACCAATGATTTGTAATTCTTTGTAGAAATGAAACAACTTTTCCTCTTTGTTGTTGCCTGTTTTTGTGTTGTACCTATATGGGCACAAAATGACTTGCCGATCCTATTAGGGCAGGGGCAAATAACACCATTGGAAGAGTTGTTAGATTCCGAGTTGCAATACAGTTTAGAGGCGCAGGTAAAAAGCAATCCGGATTGGGAGCGATTGATTCGGGAGAAAAAGATGGCCGTTGGCGTGGTAGATTTAAGCAATCCAGAAAATTTTAAGTTTGCAAGCATCAATGGAGATCATATGATGTATGCCGCCAGCCTGCCCAAGATTGCCATACTCTTAGCTGCCATGGAAGCCATTGAAAAGGGTGAGCTAAAGGAGACCGATGAAGTGAAAAGAGATATGCGCTTGATGATAAGCGTATCCAACAACCAGGCTTCGACTAGAATGATAGATCGGTTGGGGTATAAAAAAATTGAAGCGGTAATGACGCACCCAAGGTACGAACTTTATAATGAGAAACAGGGTGGCGGATTATGGGTAGGAAAGCGGTACGGTGGTGGTGGCGACACCAACAGAGAGCCTTTAAAAAATTTAAGTCACGCCGCTACGGTAGCTCAAGTTTGCAAATATTATTATATGTTGGCCAATGGAAAGTTGGTGAACAGCAAGCGTTCGGCACAAATGTTAAACATTATGGAAAACCCCGAACTGCATCATAAGTTTGTAAATACCTTAGATCAAATTGCTCCAAACGCCAGATTATTCAGAAAATCGGGTTCCTGGAAGGATTTTCATTCCGATTCTGTATTGGTTTGGAGTAAAAACCGAAGCAGGCGTTATATTCTTGTAGCTCTTATTCAAGATGCAAATGGGGAACAAATTATCAGGGATTTGGTGAAACCGGTAGAAAAAGCTTTAAAAACATCTTATTTTAACCTCGCGGTAAAGTAATACGTTGTTTTTAAGAAAATGATACTCCGAAATATTGTAAAAAAAGCCTTCGATATTAGAGATGGGGAATTTCGCATCTCTTTTCTGATGCAGGCTTATATTTTCCTCATTATTGCCTCCCTTCTTATTTTTAAACCCACAGTAAACGCCATTTTTCTGTCAGATCTGGGTGTAGAGCGTTTACCGTTTGCCTTTCTTTTAGTAGCTGTAGGCGCTATTATAAGTTCCTACTTTTATTCTAAAGCGCTTCAAAAAATAGCACTAAACCGGCTTATCCAATTTACACTTATTACCGCTATAGTGTTGCTTCTTAGTTTGGCCATACTTTTAAAAGTGCATTGGACAAGTCCCTGGATTTTATACTTTTTTTATACCTGGGTAGCGATACATGCGGTATTGGCTGCTTCTCAGTTTTGGGTGTTAACCAATTTGGTTTTTAATGCCAGAGAGGCCAAACGCCTTTTTGGTTTTATAGGATCGGGAGCCATTCTAGGCGGTATTTTTGGAGGATACCTTACCTCTTGGTTGGCGCCTGTAATTGGGAATGAAAACTTGTTTTTTGTTGCTGCTGGCATGCTCTTGTGTTGTATTCCGTTGCTCAAGAAAATATGGCGATCTAGAGTAGAAAATGTGCACATACGCAAGCAAAAAACACATTCTGAAGTAGCGGCAGACCGACCCATGATGCTCATTAAAAACTCCAGACACCTCACTTACATTGCCGGCATAGTGGCCATAAGCGTGTTGGTTGCGAAACTTGTGGATTACCTTTTTAACGATTTTGCTGCCGCTGCCATTACGGATCCAGATGCGCTGACTTCCTTTTTTGGGTTTTGGTTTTCTACTTTTAATTTAATGTCTTTGGGCGTGCAATTGTTTTTTACCCAAAGGGTGGTGGGTACTTGGGGTGTAGGTTTTTCATTGCTTCTTTTACCTTTTGGGATCTTTGCTGGCTGTCTTCTCTTTTTTGTGGTACCGGAACTCGCTATTGTTATTTTTATTAAGGCAGCAGACGCCACATTAAAGCAATCTATAAATAAAAGTGCCATAGAATTACTGACATTGCCCTTGCCGTTTGAGCTAAAAAACAAAACAAAATCGTTTATTGATGTTGTTGTTGATAGTCTGGCGACAGGAATGGCAGGGTTTATACTCATTTTTGTGATAAAGGGCTTGGAACTTCCATCTAGGTATATCTCAGGTATCGTTTTAATGCTTGTAGGTGTGTGGGTCTTTTTTGTTTCCAGAGTTCGCCGAGAATATTTCAAAACATTTAGAGAAAATTTAGCGTTGATATCCGACGCCCCCGAAAAGAATAAACCAGGCCAAAAAAAGGTCTCGGTGGTAAAGGGTATGAAGAATGTCTTTCTGAATGGTACGGAATCTCAGATTCTTTTTATGCTAAAAAAATTACAAGAAATTAATGATAAACGCTTTGTAAACGATGTGCAAGCCCTGCTCTCGCACCCGTCATATCAGGTGCGTACGGCGGCGATACAAAACATGTATTTTCTAAATAACGCCTCTGTAGTTACCGAAGTTTCACAACTGTTACAAACCGAAGACGATGAGCTTATTGTGGCCACCTTAGAGTATCTTCTTTTGCATGCCAGCCGAAATAGTCATTATGTCTTTGATGTATATCTGGATCATGAAAACACCCAAATTGCCAATGCAGCATTGTATTGTCTTGCTCGAGAATCTGGCGACAATTTAGACTTAAAACAAGCCTATACGTTGCGAGAACGCATCGCTAATGGCGTGCAAATGGTATGCCATGGACTAGAGGATAAGTCTTCCCTAAAAATGTTGTTGTTAACGATTGGTTCGTCCAAACTACCCGAATTTTATCCTTTCCTTTTACGGTATTTAGATTCGGAAAATATTGAACTACAGGAAACAGCCATTATTTCTATTGGCAATACCATGGATATGGAATTGGCGCCAAATCTTTTTCGATTTTTGTCTGATAAGACGCTGCGAAAAATAACTGAAGACGCATTACTTAATTTTGGCACACTTCTTTTGTCGCTGCTTAAAAAGACCGTGAAAGATCGTTTGGCACCACTCGATACTTGCCGCTATCTACCCATGGTTATTGGTGCTTTTAACACGCAAGATGCGGTACACGAGCTGCTTCAAATAGCCGATGATGAAGATCTAAATATTCGGGTAGAGGCACTGCGATCGTTAAGTAGTTTAAAATTGAAATCACCTCATTTAAAATTTAACGCCTATAAAGTGGTTGCCGTTATTTTTGAAGAATGCCAGCTTTACCATCAAACTCTATTAGCCATGCATACTCAAATTATAATTTCGTACCGCAATCGAAAAAAATTAAAACAACCGGTTAGCGACGAGGAACGGGAAGCGCGGAATAGTTTATTAGAACTCTTAGATCGGCGGCTCGAAGCGGGTTTAGAGCGTATCTTTATGCTCCTTGGCTTAAGATATCGTCAAAAAGACATTGAAATTGCGTATGCAGGCATTAAAAGTCAAAAGCAGGAAATTCAAGCCAATGCCTTGGAATTTTTAGACAATTTGTTAGATAATAAACTTAAAAAGCGGGTACTTCCCATTATAGAGGATACGGTTTTGGATGTAAACTCTGAAGCGTCATTGCAGCACTTGCAACACAAAACACCTTCGGAAAGTGAGTGTTTTCAATTATTATTAGATGCCAACGACCTTAAAATAAAGTTGGCAGTATTATACCTTATCCGCAAGCAAGGTGATCCTAAATACATTTCATTAATACAACATTTCTTGCTAAGCGATGATGTAAAACTTCGGACATTTACTTCTGAGGCGATCAGAGAAATTGCCCAGCGGTCTACGCTTTCTTAACCACCTTGTCGATATTGGCAGCAAGATACATATGGTCGGTAGCCGAATTTTTGCGCAATACATTCGTCATCAATACCACCAAATAATTGCAATTATCAGGATGTTCTACAATGGCCACAGAGTTCATAAAGTTTTGCACATTGCCTTTGTATTGCCCGCATTCTTCTCCCGTAGTTCTATCGCATTTGTATAGGCTACCCGATTTAAAATATACGGCTGCATCTTTTAGGGCGGGGGCTTGGGCATAGCGTATACGCCGATCTGTCATGTACATTAATCGTTTCATTTCCAAACTAGAGGCTTCGTCTACAGCCTTACCTTGTTCTAGATGTATTAAAAACTTAAGAAGTCCTACAGGAGTGCCAATACTTCCGCCTTTATCTCCTACGTAGGTATTCGCTCCTTTTGTAAAAAAACTACCCAAACGCCATTCGTCCGAAGATATTCCTAAATCGCGCAGTGGAAGATTTACTACATCGTTGCTTAAATCTGTAAGTTCTTTTCTTGGCGTTTCTTTAAAGTAAGCGGTGGCCTGCTCTTCTGTTAATTCTGGATAAGCTTCACCAAAAGCGGCCATAAGAAGTACTTCGCGCCACACGATACTAGCGGCTCCGTTATTGCTTACAGAGAGCATATGATCTGTCCATTCATATAGCGTAAAAACATCACTGGCAATCACTTGTCGTTTTACCAAAGTGTTTTTTTCTACATTGTAAATAGGCACCGTATGCGTGTCTGTTAATCCCCAAACCCCTGATTTTACCGATTTATCTTTGAGGAGTTGCGTTCGCATTTCCCAAGAATCGGGATATAGTTTTGCCAACTGGGTGAATAATCCCAATAATACGGCCAACTTACCAACACTTCCGGGTTGGTATCCGGCGGTTTCGTTGCGATGGGCGTACCGTATAGCGTTGGGATCCGAAATATCTACGATGGCTAACGAATAACTCTTGTCTAACCCTTTAAATAGGGCGTTTATTTCCTTTTGAAAAGATGCATCGGTTGTAAGAATAGCAGCTGCACTGTCGTCTTTTCGAGACAGAAGATTTAGCCGTATCTCGCTATGCAGCTTCATTGCTCCGGGGGGTAACGCGTGCGAATCGTTGATTTCGCCACTTTTAATGCGCTCTAAGCGTTTTAGACGCTTTATCCCTGTTTTTTCGTATCCGTCTATGGGATAGTAGGTTACGGAAGAAAATGCCGAACAAATTAAGGCTAAAAGTAGATATTTTATGGATTTGGCCATGCTATAATTTTGTAGTTAATGAAATCATTTTTGTGAGATCTAGATCGGGGGTTATAGACTCCAAATAGGAAGAACTTAAGGCTCTCTTGTTTTCCACAAAAGGGCGAATTTGAAATAACCATAAGGTATTGTCTTTAAAGCCCAATTCTATATCATAGGCACCTTGGTAATCAGACACCGTAGCATTAGCTAGCGTTTCTCTGATGATCTCTGCGAATTCGCAAATGTCATGAATGTTCTGTTCGGTTAATATCCTATGCTCAAAAGTAGCCCTGTTCTTTTGGGTACCGCCGGTAGTAGGCAAACTATTAAAGAGGCTTTCACGTGCCGGTGCCAGTAAGTCGTAACTTCCGTCCATGCGAATAAGATAAGATTCTGCTGCTTGCCCGTCTACCGCACCACCGGCACCGCGACTAAAGGCTACGGTTAAATCTTCATCGACACCTGAACTAATTCCTTTGGTAATTAGGACTCCGGAATAGTCTACATCTACACTTGGAATTATCAGAATAGAAGGGAAAACATTCTCGGGGTTTAGCAGGTATTTTTGACGCCATTTAAAACTGCGTTCGGTATACGGTGATGCCCAAACATCTTTAATACCTTCCCATATTTTATTTTTATCTACAGCGTTGAAAATGGTAAGGTTTAGGCCGGCACCTGTAAAATCTTTGAGGTCTTCCATATTGGTATCACTTCGGAGAAATACCGGAATGTTACCCATATTGTCTCCTAAAATATCGGTAAAACCTTTTTCGAGCGCACTCATGAATTCGGGGCTTAGGGTAATTTTTTTAATGGCGTTGCGCAAGATTTCTAATTTTTCTAACTGGTAGTGTTCCACTTCAGATTCCGGGATATTCTTGGCACGCTGCGCATCGGCTTCCTTAAACATCGCAGTTAAAAATTCCCAATACGAAACGGGTTGTCCTGGCATAGGCTGCTCCATATGTGCCTTAAAAACACCAAAAGGAATCACCAAACCCTCTACCACCTTATCCGGAAACATCTTCTTTAGTTGACCAAGATTGGCTGCCTTGGGCCCGCAAAGTTTTCCGGAATCTTTGGCATCCACGTTTCTAAGATTCAGGATATTGTTTTCAGACAAACGGATTTCATCGATAGGAACGGCTATTTTTTCTTCGCTACGTTGCGTTTTGGCAAATAGATTTTGTTCTTCCTCAGTCATTTCCGTTTCGGGCTTCAGAATGACATTTCCTTTATTGGAAACGGCATAGAATACCTTAGTGCCATTGTATTTTAGAAGGGATTGCAAATTGGCATCGGACAGTGCGGCGTTCGGAATTCCCAAGTTACGAGCTAATAACTGTACATGCGATACCATATTGCCTTCAGAAACCGTAGCGATTCCGGCTACGGGTTTAAGATCTGCAGGTGCTCTTTGAAAGATGTATATTTTGTTTGATGCTACGTCAATATTGTCCGCTGAGCCCGTAATAACAACCAATTCCCCGAAGGCATACCCAGGATTCAAGCCTCTAAAGGTACTTTGGTTAGGAACAGCGAATACTTTATTGGTTAAGGAAGATTCTTGGGCAATGATATCACCCAAAACGCCTACGCTTTCACCCAAATACAGTGCCATGGAACTTCGTATTCTATCATCGATAAATCCGTGTGCTAGGGGTTCAAAACCGGCATAAGTAGCTGCTATTTCTTGATAATGCGCTTTTGCCATAGCCGCACTCCATTCTACTAGACTGCGCGCATGCTGCAGGAATTTAGTTAAAGAACCCAAGGACATTTCCGAATTGGTAGGCGGTTGCAGCGATGCTTTAATTTCATCCCATTCCCATTGCTCTACATAGCCTGCGCCTACAGTAGCCATGCTTAAATAGTAAATTTTTGTGAGCAGTTCTTGTAAAGATTCAGGTTTCCACTCCGGCGCAACTTTAAAAATAATGGTCTCAAGGTTAAGGGAAGCATCTAGTAATTGCAATCTGGCAGCAGCCTGTTTTTCGAGGATAAGGGCGTTTCGGAGCGCTAACAACAATTGAGCAGTTTCGGGAATGAGGATGGATGGTTTTTTTTCACTACTATTTTTGGTTACAAAGGACTGAATGGTCTTACCAATAGGGGTGTTTTTTACAAGACCTGTTTTTTGTTGAATGGAATTAATTTCGATCGGCTTGTAAAATTGGGTCATAGAACCTACCAATTCATCTATTTTATTCAGAAGTTCCGCATCCAATTTACTGTGGTGCGATTGTTTAAAAGCGATTACTTTTTCTATATCGGAATGCTCAGGTTGCCCGTGTATCTTTACTCTAAGATCCATAAATGGCGCATATACATCTGAAATTACTTTAGATTGGCTACGTATCCTTTGCGAAAGATTGTCCTCCCCGCTATGTGGCACATCGCGTAGCGACTGCCGAATGAGGAAATAGTGCTTTTCCAGAGCGTCATCTTTTGCCAAAAGCCATTTGTAAAAATCAATTCCCCATGCTTCTTCATCCTCTACTTGTACCGACCCTCGGTAATATTGTCCTTTTTGCAATATCCAACCGTTGTCTACGGAACGCAGGTATTTGTCGAGCTGATATTGTTTTAAACGCGAACCATGGTTGGCATCGTCCCAAAATTCCTCCTTGGTCGTATAGGCCAAGATTTGCCCTAAATAAATATGGTTGCTTTTGCCTAATGCGACTACGGCATCTTTGTAGCGAGCGTGTTGTACACCCGGGCCAATAGCATCCGGACAGGGGTCTTTGGGTTGGCGCGTACTGCCATCCGTACAAAACCAGCGCAGATCTTTATAGGGTCCGCGAAAGTCCTTTTTAAAGGTCTCAATCTGTGCTCTAATGTACTCATTGGTCGCTTTTTGTCCAAAAATTATAAAGCAAGTACTGAGGAATACCCCAAGGCATAGGAAGTGCTTTTTCATTAGATTCTTTTGTGCTGTTTGCTGTTCTTAATTATTTGTTACACCTTTAGTAAATTTGATATTGCTTTTTAAAAGGTTGAATCTATCTAAAGGTACAAGTCAGAAGGTACAGATTTTCATAATAGTACAATCAAAGGTAGTACCATTTTTACTATCATTTAATATGCAGGTCATCTTCTTCGCTTAAAGATAAAAAATAGGATGGTCTGTAATGTTTCTTTTTGTAACGTATTTTAGTGGTGCTACACCAATAAGCTGTTAGTTAATAATTCTGTATGCCGCTGTTGTAGTGCGTGTATTAGTAAATCAACATAAACAATTAATAACCACCATTATCATGAGTACCACCAAAGAATGCCTTAATTGTGAATTAAATTATGAAGCTACCTTTGCTTATTGCCCTCATTGCGGACAAAAGGGAAACGATACCCTTACCATGAAGGTATTATTTAGCCAGACCATCAGTAATTATTTTTCGTTGGACGCTCGTTTTTTTAAAAGTTATATTCCGCTGATGTTTAAACCTGGTGTGGTAGCGAGGCGTTATGTAGACGGCAAGCGACTACAGTATTTGCATCCTGCCCAATTTTACCTTTTTGTTTCCGTCGTTTTTTTCTTCCTCTTTTCTTTGGTGACCCGGCAACAGCAATACGAATTTGACGAAGTGCTAAAAAAAGGATTTGAAACAGATTTAGCAACTAGCCCCATAGAAACAGAAGACAAGGATCTACTAAAGAAGGACTTGCCTGCCGAAAAAAGGATGGTTCTAGATTCGATTCATTTAGATACCGTAAACGTGGCACTTTTTGGATATATGGCAAAAAAGAGCACATTAGATTCCTTAATTATCATAAGTGCATCCAAAGAAGATAAATTGGCCCTTTTTGGAATTACGGAACACAGTGGAGGATTTGTTCGGCTTGTGGGCGGCCAAAGTTTAAAAATTTATGAGCAACGAGGAGGAGGTATTTTAAAGTCTTTTTACGACACCATTCCGGTAGTTATGTTTTTTGTTTTGCCCATTTTTGCTTTGATCTTAAAAGTGTTGTACCGCAAGAGTGGTACTTTTGCCCATCATATGGTGTTTAGTTTCTATTACTTTACGTTTTTGTTTATGGTATTCTCTTTTATGACTTTTTTAAACCTGATAATTGATGTCCCGCGCTGGATAGATATCTTGGTTTTCATGTCTACTTTTGTATATCTTATTTTGGCATTGAGAAAATTCTACCAACAGCGCATTATGCGTACCATAATAAAGACCGGTGTACTAACCTTTATTTATGCTACGATTGTGGCACCAATTTCCTTTGTGCTCATGTTGTTTATTTCGCTTTTGTTATATTAAAATTTGCCTACTATAAAAGAAACGCCCCGGCAACCGAATTACCAAGGCGTTTTCTGCTATACTGCCTATTTTAGACCTCTAATGCGGGATAGTCAGTGTACCCTTTTTCTCCGGGTACATAGAACGTGTTTTGATCCCATTCCTGTAGCGGGGCTTCTCGTTCAAAACGTAATGGCAAGTCCGGGTTAGAAATAAATGGTTTGCCATAAGCTACAAGATCCGCAAGTCCCTCGTTCAAAATCTTGTTTCCCTTTTCGCGATCGAAATTGTTGTTGATCATTAAAGTACCTTTGTATAACGGTCTAAAATGTGCTGCGATGTTAGGTACCAAAAAAGGGACTTCGCTTACATCTGTAAAAGGTTCTGATAGATGAAGATAGGCCAAATCGTAGTCATTTAAACGAGTAATGATGTACTCAAAAGTCGGAATGGTTTCAGCATCGGCCTGCATCCCGAACACACCGTGCAAGGATGGATTTAGCCGCACACCTATGCGATTTTCTGGGTATACTGTTTTAATCTCATCAAGGACATCAAAGAGCAAACGCGCCCTATTTTCAATGTTTCCGCCATAGGCATCAGTTCGTTTGTTGGTATGTGCATTAAAAAATTGATGAAACAAATACCCGTTAGACGAATGTATTTCTACCCCATCAAAGCCTGCTTTTTTTGCGTTTATGGCCGCTTGCTTAAAGTCGGCAATAGTACGAGAAATGTCTTCCGAAGTCATCGGTTTTGGGGCAACAGTGTCTTTAAAACCCTCGGGGGTATATGATTTTTCATTCGGATTAACATCGCTTGCCGACAAGGGAGGTTTTCCATTGTGAAAATCGGGATGCGACATGCTGCCGCAATGCCATAATTGTATAAATACGGTACCGCCCTCACTATGGACGGCATCAACCACTTTTTTCCAGCCTGCTACTTGCGACTCGGAATAGATGCCGGGAGTGTTAATGTAGCCTACAGCCTCTTTAGACACTTGAGACCCCTCGGTAATGATGAGTCCGGCCGAGGCTCTTTGTTTATAATACAGTTCGTGCATGGCTGTGGGGGCATTTTCAGGATTGTCGGCACGGGAGCGCGTCATCGGCGCCATGACAATTCTATTTTGAAGCTCTAAATCGCCCATTTTAAAGGACGTTAATAAGGGTTGCGTTGTTTTCATTTGTGCATTCTTTTATTTGTATATACAAATGTATTGCCTCTATTTCAATTTTGGTGTTAAAGTATTTGCAAAACAATTTTGAAGTTCTGATTGAAGTAAGATACAACCATGCGGTTTTTGGCGCTAAGCCAAAATGTAATGTATAGAGCGCATCGAACTAAGACCTGCGAAACCTGTCCTGAGTACTTCGATAAGCGCAGTATGGTATTTATCTAAGGGGTACTCTTATGGCTTGCCCCGCCGAATTGCTGGCGGACGAGTCTATGATAGTTTTTTTTTTGATATGCTCTACGATTATGAAGAAAGAGCCATCTACTACCAAAGTTATGTGGCATCATTATGCCCAATCCAATGAAATCGACTATTTTTATGATGAAACAGAATCTGCTATGCTACAGACTGGAACTTTTGGAATTGAAGCCAATCGTAAAATCAAAAAATAATTTTTAAAATTTATGTTAATGAATAAACCTATAAAAACCGGAGTATTGTCTTTTGGCCTTTCCGGTAAAATTTTTCATGCTCCCTTTTTAGCAGAACATTCCGGATTTGAATTTTACGGTATTGTAGAGCGCTCTAAGAATGAAGCACAGCACATCTATCCTAACGTGATACGTTTTGAAAGTGTGGAAGCCTTATTGGCCAATACCGAAATAGAATTGGTGGTGGTAAACACTCCGAATTATACCCATTTTGAGTTTGCTATGATGGCGCTAAAGGCGCAAAAACATGTGTTGGTAGAAAAACCATTTACGGTAACTTCAGCAGAAGCCCAACAACTTTTTGAGGAAGCCAAGAAACAGCAACGCTACGTGCTTCCGTATCAAAACAGGCGGTACGACAGTGATTTTCTATCTCTGGTGCAGGTGTTGCAATCGGGAAAATTGGGGAATTTAGTGGAAGTGCATATGCGTTTTGATCGGTATCGGTACGCCATTGGCCCAAAGGTGGGGAAAGAAACACCTTTGCCGGGAAGTGGATTATTATACGATTTGGGTCCTCATTTATTAGATTCGTTGCTCTCCCTTTTTGGGAATCCGCTTAAATGGACAAAAACAACGGGGCATTTTAGGCCTCATACACAGGTAGATGATTATGTGCACATTCACTTGGAGTATCCCAATCAGTTGCAGGTGTTTGTAACGACGAGTCTTTTGGTGGCCGCACCACTTCCTTCTTTTATTGTGCATGGTACTAAGGGTTCTTATGTTAAGGACAGAACCAATATTCAAGAAGAACAATTATTGGCAGGAATGTCTTTAAACGATCCAAATTACGGCATAGAAGGATCGGAAAATAATGGGGTTCTTACTCTTATAGATGCCGATGGAACAAAAACCGTAACAGAAATTATTCCTGTAAAATCTTCCTATATGCACGTTTTTGAAGATGTGTACCAAACCATAAGGGAAGCGAAGCCCTATCCGGTAACGCAGGCGCAAATTTTAAAGCAACTGGAAATATTGGAAGGCTGATATTCTGTCTTCGTTTAAGTCTAAGCACATCATGCTACTATGTTGGGTAGGGGAGTAGTCCTTTTAAAACGCCCTATTTTCCGAGTTGCTGTAAGGCCTTAGAAACCTCCCGTACCGGTAATTTACAAATTTTGTTTTGGCATACGTAAATCATGGTTTCTTCCGGTGCGAGTTTGTATTCTAACAGCGGAAGATTTTCTTCGGATCCCCCCATAAATAGTGAAGTAGGCAGGTATTTTTTCTGTAATTCTAAGGCAACGGGCAATGCATCGTTGCCCATAACAGCCACTTCGTTGGCGGTATGAGCCATAAGTCCCATCAGAAGGCCCCAATTGGCATAATACCCTCCTTGATTCACCATATCTTTTTGCACCTGATTGAGCATGGCTGTGGCCATATCGATATAAGGTTGGTGGTAAAAATATTCTCCAAGGCGGTACAACACCTGTGCCATGACCGAATTGGAAGCCGGAATTACATTATCGGCAAGTTCCATTTTGCGCACCGCTAATGCTTCCGATACATCTGAAGTATAATAAAATAAACCATTTTCGGGTTCTCTGAAATGGGCAATGGCATACTCCGAAACGGTTCTTGCAAGTTGTAGCCACTGTACGTCTAAAGTGGCCTGATACAATAGGATGTACGCATCTGCCAATAGGGCATAATCGTCTAAAAAGGCTTCAATACCGGCTTCGCCATCTTTGTAATTACGCCACAAACGACCCTCTTCCCGAATCATATTTTGCGCTATAAATTGGGCATTTTTTAAGGCTGCATTAAGGTAAGCGGTGTCTCCCAATGCCAAATACGCATCCACATATCCTTTAAGCATGAGGGCGTTCCAGCTGGTAAGCACTTTATCATCGGTGGAGGGTCTAACCCGTTTATCCCGAGCCTTTAACAAAATCGTTTTCCCTTCGTTTAACATTTGCTCCCATTGGCTTACCGTAAGATTGTGTTCGGTAGCAAATTGGGACATTGTCATTTTTTTGTGAAGAATATTTTGATTGTTTTCCCAATTCCCATTTGGTGTTATATTATAATATGTTTTAAAAAAAGCGGCTGTTTTTGAGGGTAATAGCGCATCGATTTCGGCATTTGTCCACACATAAAACTTTCCCTCTACACCCTCGCTGTCTGCATTTAAGGAAGCATAAAATCCGCCTTCGGCACTGGTCATTTCTCGTTCAATAAAGGCCAATGTTTCTCGAATAACTTGGGCATAGGTTTCATCGCCGGTTACTTTGTAGGCATGCGCATACAGGCTTACCAATTGGCCATTGTCGTACAACATTTTTTCAAAATGTGGAGCAAACCACACTTCATCTACGGAGTATCGGGAAAAACCACCTCCTATTTGATCATAGATGCCGCCATTAGCCATGGCAGTCAAGGTAACGTTAACAGCATCGAGTGCTTTTGCCTCGTTTAAAAGGTAATGGTATTGCAGCAAAAACTCCCATCCTACCGGCATAGGGAATTTTGGCGATCTTTGGTACCCTCCTTTTTTGTAGTCGATGGTTTTGCTCATTTTAGAAAAAATAGCGCGGTAGGTATTTTTTGTGAATTTGGCGTCACTTTGAGCCGGTAGGGAAATGACCTCTTGTTCTTTGATCCCTTTGGTTAACTGTGCCGCCTGCGCTTCTACTTTATCCTGTTTTTCGGTATATACTTTATGAATCTCTTCTAACACTTTTTTCCATTGGTCTACCGGAAAGTAGGTGCCGGCAAAAAAAGGTTGCCCGTCTGGCAAGGCAAAGGCGTTTAGAGGCCAACCACCGCTGCCTGTAAGCAGTTGCACCGCATTCATGTAAATTTGATCGATATCGGGTCGTTCTTCGCGATCTATTTTGATGGGTACAAAATGGGTGTTCATCAATTGAGCTATAGTACTGTCCATAAAAGATTCGCGCTCCATAACATGGCACCAATGGCAGGCGGCATAACCAATACTAATAAGCAGGGGTTTATTTTCTTTTTTGGCTTTTTCTAAAGCCTCTTCACCCCATTCATACCAATCTACCGGATTATCGGCATGCTGTTGCAGATACGGACTTTTAGCTTTGGCCAAGCGGTTCTTAGCGGTTGGTTTTCCTTTTTCCATAGTGTTTTTCTCTTGTGCACATCCATAAAAAAATAGGATTTGAAAAATGCTGCATATAAAAAGAGTTTTAGGAACTTTCATGAAATATTTGTTTTGTGAGCGTTGGAGCATCGCCTGTTTAGTGCGCTTTACACGACCATTTTCCTTTAAGGTTTCTACCGTAAAGATAATTACATTTTTTGCCTAAAAATAACCAAAATAGCGCAATAATGACGATGTACAAGGTCTAGGTATCTTCCTTGGGTAGGTTTATGTGTTGGCTTTGAAGAAGTTTAGGATTCAAAAAAAAGGAACCTGCGAATTGTTTTGTATTTTTAAGCAGCTCTATATGGATACAAAGAAACGGAAGGCTCATGCGATTATTAAAAGATCAACAAGTGCTACAAATTGGACGGTTTTTATGTCTTTTTGCGTTGTTGAGCAGTTGTATTTTAACCAAAAAAACCGGGTCTGCTGCAGCCCATCAACATAAAATTATATCGATTAAATCTGCCCGTGAAATGCCTTTAGATTCATGGGTAAACTTAAAAGGAACGGTAACCGTTGCCCCGGGGATCTTTGCGTCTTCCATGCCAAATGGTTATGCCATTCAGGACGATTCTGGAGGTATCTATGTGGAAGATGGTTTGGCTCGAAGGAGGCCCAAGCGCGGCGAACTTGTAACGGTCAGCGGATGGATAAAAGCCAGTAACGGCATGTTGTACATAAAACAAATTAAGGTCAAAAAAAAGGGAAAAGGAAGGCAGATAGTGCCCCTTGTTTTAGCAACATCGGATGTACATACCGCTACGGAGGGACGAATACTAAAAACGAGTGGCGCCATAGACAGTGTACAGAACGATATGCCTTATGGGTATAAAGTATATATCAATGACGGAAGCGGTACCTTGATGGTTTTTATTAATACGGGCACCGGAATATTGAATCACTTGCATCAATTTAAACCCAAATGTACGCTTTCCGTAACAGGCTTATCTGCTTCGTATTCGGGTGTTAGTGAAATTGTACCGCGTGCTTTGGAAGATATTAGCATACGGTGCACAGACAAACCACATGGAACTGAGAAATGAATGAGGTGAACTACGAAATTCGGAATAATCATGTTGCATGAATCTGAAAAGAATAGGGGGTAGGTGCAGCACGATAAATCCGAAAAGGAATGTCGTATCTTGTGATGCGCTATATCGTATGTAAAACCTCAGTAACCCAACAAAATTAAGATATGAGACTGACAGCCTTAATGCAGTAATTGAACTCAGGTTTGCAAGTTGGGTCGTAGGAACGCAAAACGGTTTTATCTAAAGATTCCCCGACCCTTGGGTGGGGGTTTCCTATTTACCTCTCCTTTGGAGAGGTCGGAACTGCCTTTTTGCAGTTCCGGGTGAGGTAAAATACAAAATTTCGGATTTTGGCCCAAAGGCCAAAATGAAACTGGCGAAATACCCCTATGGCTTGCCTCGGGGATAGTCAGTTTCAAGAAATTTTTTAGTATGGAAAATAATGAGGCTTAATTTTGAAGATATGGCACGAGAAAAACCAAATAACCACTATAATTATACTCCTGTTTTTTCAATTTATGCTGCTATTGAACGAATCAATCCTAGAAAAACGTAAGAATATTTTGACTAAGTCTTTTTCCTTATCGCTACTAATAATCAAAATTCATTAGTTTAGTAGCATATATAAAGTAGATATAGGATCACCAGTGTTCATAGCCAAACGTTGGGTTCCATATAGGATTTTAGGGTTTGAAATCTGCTAAATATTTAGCTTGGTTAGGATATCAATAGCCGGTTTGATTTAAAGTGATAGAGAGTCATCACTTTTTAAGTCTTGCGGTGTTACCGTGGAAAGTTTTACTTTCAGACGAGTGATATCGTCAAAAGACTTAAGGCGAAGTTCGACTTTAAAATTGACATTGTCAAGTTTTTAAATTTGATAACTTCAAAATCAAGCCGCTAATTGATGAATTAAATAGATCCCAAGCTACCTTTTTTTTGACGAAGCATATGATGTTTATACTTCATAAAAAAGCAATAAAATAGCAGATTAATCATTTACCAAAGTAAATGATTAGAGGTAAAAATCCTAGACGGTAACTCGTCTGCTACTTTAAATTAAGAAAAATGAAGAATTTAAAGTATTTTTAATTTTTATAGTATTTGATTGATAAACAAAAAAAATAAAAAATTACGAGAACCCAACACTTGCTATAGACCATACCCTTCGGGATACGGTCTATAGCGTTTACGTTGGCATTAATTTAAAAAAATGAATAAATCGATAATAATAGTAATTCTATTTTTACTAGGTTTTAGTTGCGCAGACAACAATAATATGGAAAATTCTGATGCGACAATTTATAACTTAAGAAAAGAAAATGACAGTCTAAAAGAAATTCTTGCGGAAATCAATACTAAATATGTTTTTGACAGTATATCGGTAAGAAAAATTTATGATCATTCAAATTCTTACGAGCCCAACTCGGAGTTAACTGCTGAGTTTGTAATCGCAGCTTTCTCTCAAAATAAAACTTATTTTATTGAATATGATTCTATAATCGACGAGGTGAAAGTTAATCCTAGGATAATATATCCAAATGTGAATGCAGGTTTTAATGTTTCAGCAATTCTTAAAAAGAATAACCATCTTTATCACGATTTAATTTTAGAAAATAAGTACGGAATAAAAGATACACTTGAAATTCTAAATGTTATAAATTAAAAAAACTAATGCCAACAACTGGTATAACAAATAGCTGCTAAGTGCTTAACCCAAACTTTTTGTATATTTAAAAACATGAAACCAACTCGGAAAGGCTAGCGATTATTTGCACGCTACTTGCCATACCAGAGAACGTTGCCAGTAATTTTAAAAAACATGACGATAAATGAAAAACTTACTCTTTGACTTCATATCAAGATACATTTCGTTGACAGAAGAAGAAAAAAACACACTGATTGATCTAGATATATTTCACTCCTTCAAAAAAGGCGCTGTTTTGTTGGAAGAAGGACAAAAATCGAATAAAGGATATTTTGTATTAAAAGGTTGTATTCGGTCATATTATAATGTTGATGGAGAAGAAAAAACAACAGCATTTTATACTGAAATGGAAGGCTTAACTCCTCCCTGTGTTTTAAATGGAAAGCCTTCAGCATATTCTATTTCTTGTGTGGAAGACTCTATCCTTACGATTTCTGACTCCAGCATGGAAGTTGAAGTTTTTCAGAAATTCCCAAAGTTTGAAACGATGTGCAGGGTTTTGTCTGAAGAACTATTGATTAAACAACAATTAGACTTTGATGCCTTTAAAACTTCTTCGCCTGAGCAACGTTACCTCAACCTTTTAGAAAAACGACCAGATTTAATCCAACGGGTGCCACAATATCAGTTAGCCAGTTTTTTAGGAATCAAGCCACAATCTTTAAGTAGGTTAAGAGCAAGAGTCAATGAAAAAAATAAGGGTTAGCCTGCTTTCTTAACTTAAGTGAACGAGTTATAGCAGCTCACTAATCTACTTTTGCATTATCATTTTACACAAAAAGAAGATATGCAAAAAAAAATAATGTGGATGGGTTTTGTCATTTTGATGACAAATTGCTTCCACGTCAATGCACAATACACCCTACAGGATAGCACTTCTAAAAGAAATTTTATTGGAAGCACCTTTTTCGTGTTGGGAAATTTCGCTCAGACCAATAAACCTGATTTTGCTCAGCTTAATTTTGGCTACCGTTTAACAGAAAAGGATGTGGTATCCTTGGAGTTCAAAACATGGAAATATGCATGGTCGCTGGGTGTTCCCTATGGAGATTCCTATGAAGCATCTAAAGAGAAGTTTCCCGGCTATATTAGAGAGTATGGCTTCGCATTGGTATATCAGCGATTTTGGTGGAAAGGACTCTATACGGGAATTCATGTTATGAATGCCTGGCAAAGTTTTGTTGATGAAGATAATAAGAAAATCGACAATGGCTTTCAAATATTCAACACTTATAGAGTGGGCTATCAAGTTAAACTTTTTAAAGACAGATTCTTTATAGAACCATCTATTGCTATTACGCATCGCCTGTATCACACAGAAATGCCTGATTCGCTTAAACAACTTGATGATAAAAATTCGAAATTCTTTTTCGGAGAACCAGGTCTACATTTTGGATTTAATTTTTAGGTAATGAAAGCGGTTATTTGTACCAAATATGGAAGTCCCGAAGTGCTCCAGATTCAAGGAGCACAAAAGCCCAAATGTGGTAGTCATGAGCTTTTGACAAAGGTAATGGCTACCGCAGTAAACTCTGCTGATGTAAAAGTTAGAGGGCTAGCAGTAAAAGGCATTTTAAAGCCACTGATGCGAGTAGTTTTAGGATTCAAAAAGCCAAGAAACCCCATATTGGGAACGATATATTCCGGTGTTGTGGAGGAGATTGGGGAAAGCGTTACCCGATTTAAACCAGGAGATAAGGTTTTCGGGAGTACAGGTTTCCATTTTGGAACATATGCTGAATATCTTTCCACAAAGGAGAATAGTCCTGTTCATTTAATGCCAAAGAACGCAAGCTTTGAAGAGGCGGCTGCATTAATCTTTGGTGGACAAACAGCACATTACTTTCTGGAAAAGGCCCGACTTTCCAAAAGATCTAGGCCTAAGGTCTTGATCATAGGTTCAACAGGTTCGGTGGGCATAGCTGCCATTCAAATCGCTCTATATTATAAAGCAGAAGTAACGGCTGTTTGTGGTTCATCAAGTAAAGCACTGATGACAGCATTGAGGGTCGAAAACACGATTTTTTACGACCAGGATGATTTTAGAAAGCAATCCAACTGCTACGACATCCTTTTTGATGCCGTTGGATGCACCAAGCTAAAATTTTGCCGACACCTCTTAAAACCTGAGGGGAAATTTGTTTCTGTTGACGGATTGTCCTATGCAACTGAAACAACAGCTCAATTGGAATTTATTAAAACTGTTTTTGAAAAGGGAGAGATGAAAGCAATAATCGATAAAACATATTCACTTGAAGCCATTCAGCAAGCCCATGCCTATGTGGATACAGGAAGAAAGAAGGGGAATATAGTGATAAGAGTAAGCGAATAAATAAAATTATAATAAACAATTAAATGACTTATAAAATGAAAACTATTTTAAATCTAACAAAATCAATCATTTTGGTATTTTCATTCACACTTATTTCATGTGAAAAAAACGACTCCGACTTATCACCAAAAAATCTGTGTGGAGTACAAAACGCAGTACAGGAATTAGAGTGGCTAAAAGAAGCCATTGATGAGGTGCGTAATGATGAATACTCCTATTATTCCACGGCTTTGTATCAAAGCGAAAGGGTTTTCTTTTATGTTAATTGCGACCCAGCTGTCAATTACGTATCATTCATCCTAAACTGCGCTGGCGAGAATTTGGGTAATACAAATGAGCTTTATGATGAACTTTCCGAAATTGAGGTAGTATGGAAGCACGAGAATTCAAAGTGTAATTTTTAATGCATCGGATTATCCCAAATACTCCATAAATGATATGAACAAAAAGATCTATACAAAACAATTGAAACTGCTAATATTATTTGTTTTGATTTTTTTATTTGGGTGTAGTCATAAACTACATAGAAATCAAACAATTACGCTTGTAGATATCATTCCATTCAAACTAAGCACATACAACAACATAGTTGTTGAAGCCGTCTTAAATACTACAGACACAGTCAATTTGATGTTTCATACAGCAGCTAATTCTGCATCTGTAATAAAATCATCTTCTGAGCGCCTAAACAGTATAACATGGACCAACGAAACAGCAGTATCCGCTTCTTGGGGAGGCAATGGTGTTTCGAGATATAGTCAAGCCAATACTTTAAAAATTGGCAATATGGTTTTTGATAGCCTTAGCATTTGGGAAAACGAAAAGTCCGGTCCCGGTACAGATGGTAAATTTGGTATAAACCTTTTTGATGATTATGTTGTGGAGATCAACTTTGACGAAAGTCTAATAAAGCTGCATCATACCCTTCCTAATACTGAAGATTACATTAAAATGAATTTGGATAATAAAGATGGTTTACTCTTTATTACGGGAACAAGCCGCATTGACAGCTCAGATTATGATAATCCTTTTTTAATTCATTCTGGCTACTCGGGTGCTTTGCTATTTGATGATAAATTTTCTAACGAAACACAAATGGGTCAGTATATTAAAATCACCTCAGAGGAGGTGTTGAAGGATTCTTTCGGCAATATTTTAAAGACCAAAAAAGGAATATTACCAAAATTTAGCCTGGGTGAAATGCAATTTTTCGATGTGCCTGTTGGCTTTTTTGAGGGGACTATTGGCAAACAAAAAATGAGTGTGATGGGTGGAGATATGATAAAGCGATTCAATATCATCTTTGATAAGGACAGTGCAGCTATCTACTTAAAAGCGAATAGTTTAATGAATGAAAGATTCAATTAATTATGAAAATAAAAATATTAATTCTTATTGCCTTATGTAGTTTGTCTGATGTTCATTCTCAGGAAATTAAAATCAACCACACAAAAATCGAAGAAGATTTAGAAGAAATCATCAATAATGTAATACAAAATTATGTTTATCTAGAGGATAAAAATGTTGACATAAACTGTGTAAAGGAGTATTATTCCAATGAAATAAAATATATAAAAACTGAAGAGGAAACTGTTTTGTTTTTTGAATACTTATTGAATGAATTTTATGATAGCCACCTACTATTAAACACAAACCGAAAATCCTCATTTCGTTTGTTTGCACCAATTTATACAACATTGGAAAATACCAAATTAATAGTAGCAAATGTTTGGCAAACACAAGTTGAAAATCTCAATCAAAATATAGTTGGAGCTGAAATTCTAAAGTTCAATGGAACTGACTTTCAGGAAGCAATTAATGATTTCCCGACGCATTGCAACGACAAAAACAATCTAGAAACGAAAGAATGGATTGCAAACAGAATCTTAGCAGGTAGATATAATGAACCTCGCATTTTAACTTTAAAATTAGTTGACAACAAAGTAATTGAATTTGATTTAGACAAGGTTAAAATCAAAAAAGATAATGGTCTTTTAACTTCAAAAATTGTAAACGGAATAGGAGTCATTAGAATTAACAATTCACTTGGCAATGATAATTTAGTTACAGAATTTGACAAAGCTTTAAATCACTTAATGAACACCAATGGTATAATCCTTGATTTAAGAAATACCCCAAATGGTGGTGATTCTTATGAAGCCCGTGGTATTATGAGCAGGTTTATTACCGAAAAAAGACCATATCAACAACATTCATTTATTGAAAAATCTGAAGGTAATCCAGATGTTGAAAGAAATTGGATTGAGTATGTAATTCCAAGAGGAGAAACTTACATAAAACCTGTTATTGTGTTAGTTGGACGTTGGACAGGAAGTATGGGCGAAGGTCTTGCTATAGGTTTTGAAAGTATAGGAAGCGCAGAAATAGTAGGTTCTGAGATGGAAAGATTAGCAGGTGAAGTTTTTAACTTTAAATTTAAACATCAAAAATATGGCTATAAATTATCCGGTGCCAAATTATATCACATCAACGGGGTCTTAAGAGAAAAATACGTTCCAACAAACTATGTAAAACAATCCAAAACGAACAAAGATGAAACTTTAGAAAAGGGAATTGAAATAATTAAAAATCAGGCAAATAAAACTGACAGCATCATAAAAAACGAACTTGAACTTATCAAGGTTGAAGACCAAACATTACGCCTTTTGCTTCCAACTGTGCTAGAAAAATTTGGGCGTAAATCAGAAGAGTATGAATACTTCTGGTTTTTAATACAAAAACAAGATAGCATTAGCTCTAATAAATTAATTACAATACTAGATAACCACGGTTGGTTAGGTAAAAGCAGGGTCGGAAATACTGCAAACCAAACCATTTGGCTCACAATTCAACATTCGGATTTAAAAACTCAAGAAAAATATCTTCCTTTATTAAAAGAATCTGTAAAAAATGGAGAGTCCGAAGGCTGGCATCTTGCATTTCTTGAAGACCGTATTTTAATGCGTAATAAAAAAAAGCAAATTTATGGTACTCAAGCCGTTTGGGATAATGTATTGAAAAAAAATAAAATATATCCCACAGAAAATATGGAATCGGTGAACGAAAGGCGAAAAAAATTAGGGCTAGAAACGCTTGAGGACTATGCTAAAGCTAACGGTTATCTACTTTTAATGAATGAATAACATAAAATTATGCGATTATAACTGTGTACAACTTAATATAATTATGAAAATGAAAGCAATTATGAAAGATATTAGATATTTGAACTTGAAAAACATTTTTTTTACCATCTATTTCCTTTTTTTCGTGCATACTGGGTTTGCTCAATCAAATGAAAAAGTCTTTCGTGAATTTGACCAAAAAATTGAGTCGCTTATGCAAGATTACAACGCAGTTGGACTGTCGGTTGCTGTGATCCAAAATAATGAAGTCATCTATTCAAAAGGTTTTGGGTATCGGGATTTAGAAAAGAAACTTCCGGTTACAACCAGTACCGTTTTTCCTATTGGGTCAGTTACTAAGGCTTTCACAGGTGCATTGTTGGGTATTTTGGAAGAAGAGAATAAGGTTGATCTAAAAGCAAGACCTTCAGATTATATTCCCGAATTTGAATTCTATAATGATGAAATGAATAACCGTATCATCATCGAAGACTTGCTATGTCATAAAAGCGGCATAGGCAATACGGGCACAGCTGATGTCTTTTTCTCAATTGAAAATAAACTAGACGCAGTGAAGCGATTAAAGTATTTAAAGCCAGAAGCAGCCGTACAAAATAGCTTCGCCTATAGTAATATGGGCTATACACTAGCAGGAACTATTGCTGAGCAAGTCACAAAAAAAACATGGGATGTTAATATAAAGGAACAAATTTTTGAACCCTTAGGAATGCAAAACTCCTACACAAAATTATCCCAAATGGAGCAAACTGCTGACTATTCATTACCCTATGGAATATATAAAGGAGATATTGAAGAAGTGCAATATGAAAAGTTTCACTCTTTGAGTCCGGCAGGAGCTATCAAAAGTAATGTTATAGATATGTCCAAATGGATGATGACATGGCTAAATAATGGACGTTTTGAGGAAAAGCAAATCATACCAACAGACTATGTTGAAAGAGCTACCAAACTTCAAAATATAAATCATGACGCATACGAGAAAGATGCATTTCTTTTTGGGCAAGGCTTTGGTTGGCGATTACGAAGCAGCTATGGCAATTTTAGAATAGAACATGGTGGCAATACTTATGGATTTAGCTCTGACTTAGCCATATTCCCACTTGACAATGTTGGTATTGTCGTTTTGACCAACCAAGATAATTCTCAGTTGCCATATATGGTTGTGGATATGATTGCAAGAAACCTTTTTGGTATACAACCCTATGGTGGAGATTACCCTGTAGTAGTTAAGGAAATTTACCACCCGAATACCAACGACAAACCACTCAATCAAGAAAAACTGCCCTCACACCCATTGAAAGGTTATTGCGGTAAGTTTGATGCAGAAGATCTTGGAACCATTGAAATTACTCTTGAAGGGACAAAATTATTTGCACAATTTCCCACATTTTTATTTCAGTTAGAGCACTTAAATTTTAACGCTTTTCATTTAGAAGGCACCAGCGAATTTTCTGAAGTTTTCAATCCTGAATTTAGATTAGAATTCTTCAACGACTTGGAAGGAAATGTGTCGCACCTAAAACTATATTCTCAAAAAGAACCTATTGAATTTGTAAAACTCGAGAAAGAATAAAAACTACTGGCAACACAGTATAAACGCAATAGCGGATAAAGTGCTTAAATTGAACGATTTGAATATTAATAGACATAAGGTTAAACCGAAAGTTAGTGCATAAATCCGCTACTGCTCATAGCCAAACCGTTGTGCACAATCCCTCATAGAGCCCAAAACTCTTCAGTACGTAAGCTAACGTAAAATGAGTAAATTGTGGCTGAAAATCTAAAGATGGAATGAGAAATTTAAATATTTATAAAAAGCTGATTTTCAGAAACATAATTTTACGTTAGTCAGAAGCAAAAAAACAATGCGAATAGCTTTAATCATATTGATAGGAATACACGGAATTATCCATTTATTTGGATTTTTCAAGGCATTTGGGATATCTGAAATTAATGCGATGTCACAACCAATTTCAAAGACCTATGGAATATTTTGGTTCTTGACATTTCTACTTTTTGCTATTACTATCATTTTAATACTTATTTATTCGGACTATTGGTGGTTAAGCGGTTTTTTGGCTGTGATTATTTCGCAGGTATTGATTTTTAATTATTGGTCTGACGCAAAATTTGGTACGGTAGCAAACGTCATTATTCTATTGGCGACAATTATTGGATATTCAAGTTTCAACTTTAACAATAAAATCGAAAGAGAAAGAATAAGTCTGTTTGAAAATTCGCAACTCAAAAATCAAGAGATTGTTACCGATAAATCATTGCTCTATTTACCACCAATTGTTCAAAAATGGTTGACTAATAGCGGAATAATCGGAAAGAAATTGATTTCTAATGTGCATTTAGTTCAAGAACTACAGCTCAAAATGAAACCCGAACAAACTAGTTGGAACAATGGTATGGCAGAACAATATTTTACTATTCAACCGCCAGCGTTCAATTGGAATATTGATACTGAAATGAATTCAATATTGAGTGTAGTAGGTAGAGACAAATTTGAAGATGGTAAAGGCGAAATGAAAATTAAAGTTCTTTCACTAATTCCAGTTGCAAATGCAAAAAATGACGAAAAGGTAAATCAAGCAACTTTGCAACGATATTTGGCTGAAATCGTTTGGTTTCCTTCAGCATCTTTAAGTCAATATATAAAATGGGAGACTATAGACGACTTTTCTGCAAGAGCAACAATGGAATTTAAAGGGACTAAAGGTTCAGGAGAATTTCATTTTGATAAAGATGGTAATTTTAAAAAATTCGTAGCAATGCGCTATCAAGATTCAAACGCTATCAAACCTACTGATTGGACTGTGATTGCAACAAGAACAGAAGAACGGAATGGAATTAAAATACCTATTGAATGCGAAGCAAGTTGGGAATTGGAAAATGGTAAATGGACTTGGTTAAAATTAAAAATAACGGACATTCAATACAACGTGAAAGAAATGCCAGTGGCTAAAAATGTATATAAAAAATAGGCGAAACAGTAATAAAATCAAGACTTTTGGCTTCTATCAAACTTTGTGCTTAACCAAAAGCTTAGTGCTTCGAAATCGCCTACTTTTCATATACTAAACGATATAATCAACAATAAAACGACAAACAAATATTTATGGAAGAACTTTTGAAAGCAAATGGTGAAACGGTTGAGTTTCTTTTAAAAAAATTACCGTGGATTCTAATTGCTACGTGGGCGTTTTATTCAGTTCTAGTCTTAATTTTCAAACCTATCAGACGTGGTTTTTCAAATTTCTATATCGTTGAGTCTATACCAAGCGTATTTGTAACACTTGGTTTATTCGGAACTTTCACAGGTATTGCCTACGGTCTTTTGTACTTTGACACTTCCCCAGAACAAATAAAGGAAAGTATCAAAATCCTTTTAGATGGATTGAAACTTGCCATGTTTACCTCAATTACAGGAATTCTTCTTTCTCTAATTTTTTCTAAAATCATAAAAATAGCAGTAAATAGCCGAAGAATAGAACCGCCATCAAGCCCAGAACTTCGAGAACTAATTAAGCTGAATAATAATTTTGTTGAGTTTAACAAAACCATTTCAACAACTCAATATGAAGCTTTAGTTGATGCGTTAAACTGGGGAAGGCTACATAAACCTTAAAAAGTAGCCTCACCAGGAATCGAACCTGGATCTAAAGTTTAGGAAACTTCTATTCTATCCGTTGAACTATGAGGCCAATTTAGAAATCAGTAAAAACAGAAAACCAAGGGGGCAAAAGTAAAATATTTTGGGTGATTCGTAATATAGAAAATCATTTTTATACCCCGTTGTTCATTTTGTCTTGATTTGTTCAATCTAAAGATTCCCCGACCTTTGGGTCGGGGTTTCCTATTTATCGCTCCTTTGGAGCGATCGGAACTGCCTTTTTGCAGGTCCGGATGAGGTATAATACAAAATTTCGGTTTTTGACCCAAAGGCCAAAATGAAACTGGCGAAACCCGTACTGAGCGCAGTAGAAGTATACTCCTATGGCTTGCCTCGGGGATAGTCAGTTCCAAGAAATTTTTTATTTTTTGCCTTGGGCTAAAGGATACATTCAAGAAATTTTTAGTACTTCCTTAAGGATTGAAGCAAATAATGGAGATTTTAGTATCCAATAAGCACGTAATAATCAAAATACACAACGGATTTTTATACTTGTTGGCAGTTGCGATTACTAGGGTATTTGTTTTTAGAAGAAGATTTTTATTTTTTTTATTCGCTTTAGCCAAGGCTAAATAGTTTATTTTAAGTGTTTTAAAGAAATAGAGCCATAGGGCTATCAACCTAAACGTATAGAACGCATATAATACTGGCACTAATTGCTAGAGCGACACTAATTCTCGGCAGTAAGGCTTCTCAAATTCAAATAGTATTGCTATATTTGCAGCCGCTTTCAAAAGAAAGGCAAAGTTGGTTTCCCGGTTTCGTGGAAATGGAATAAAATAATTGAATTAATAACCAAGGGTCGGGCACCCTACAAAATTAATGTGATATGCCAGTTAGAATACGATTACAAAGACACGGAAAAAAAGGAAAACCATTCTATTGGGTAGTTGCCGCAGATAGCCGTGCAAAAAGAGATGGAAAGTTTTTAGAAAAGTTGGGCATCTACAATCCTAACACGAATCCCGCAACCATAGAATTAAATATTGATAGTTCTGTAAAGTGGTTACAAAACGGGGCACAACCCTCCGATACGGCAAAACGTATTTTGTCTTACAAAGGCGTACTTCTTAAGCACCACCTATTAGGAGGCGTCCGAAAAGGGGCTTTAACTGAAGAGCAGGTTGAAGAAAAATTCAACGCTTGGTTAGAAGAAAAATCTAAAATAGTAGGCAATAAGGTTGAAGGTTTGGCAGAGGCTCAGGCCAAAGCTAAAGCAGAAGCCTTGAAGGCCGAAAAAGAGGTAAATGAAAAGCGCGCTATGGCTGCGGCTGAAGCTGCGGCACCACCGGTTGAAGAGGTCGTAGAAGAAGTTGCTGAGGTTGTAGAAGAAGTTGCTGAGGTTGTGGAAACTTCTCCTGAAAATGGAACCTCTGAAACGGCTGATGCTGTGGCTGCCACGGAAGAAGATGCACCGGCTGCCGAAACTACTACCGAAGAAGAAAAATAAGAGTAAAAATCAATGCAACTAAACGATTGTTTCTATTTAGGTAAAATCGTTTCCAAGCATAGTTTTAAAGGGGAGGTGCTCATTAAGTTAGATACCGATGAACCCGAAGCATACGAAAACATGGAATCAGTATTTGTACTCTTAGGAGGCAATCTGGTTCCATTTTTTATTAAAAAATCACAACTACACAGGTCGGCACTATTACGAGTTCGTTTTGATAAGGTGATAAATGAAGCCGATGCCGATCGTATCATGGGATCCGAAATATACCTTCCACTTCACTTTTTGCCTAAACTGTCCGGCAATAAATTCTATTATCATGAGGTCATTGGTTTTTCGGTTATAGATAAGGTACACGGCGATATAGGAATAATACAAAATATCAATGACACTACTGCCCAAGCATTGTTTGAAGTAGATAAGGATGGCCAACAAATCTTGATTCCGATTACCGACGAAATTATTGATAAGGTAGATCGGGAACAACGAATTATTTTTGTAGATGCACCGGAAGGTTTGGTTGCCTTGTATCTCAATGTTTAAGCGCACTTTTTTTTTCTTAATGGAGCAGCTTTAATAGTGCCAGAATAAGCTTCCAAAACCTTGTTTATTTCTGTGGTTTCGCTGTAAGGGGTGGTCTCTAATTCTATGGAAGTGCCTCGCAATGCCCATATTATTTGTATCTTTCCGTATATAATATTTTTAAGATGATTCGGTATTTTACAGTGGCCTTATGGGGTATTTTAATAGTAGCGTGCAAAGAAAACAAGAATGAGGTAACAGTGGTACCGGAGCGACCACCAAATATTGTACTGATTTTTACAGACGATCAGGGTTACGCCGATGTCGGTGTGTTTGGTGCCGAAGGGATGCCCACGCCTCATCTGGATCAATTGGCAAAAGAAGGCGTTGTGCTCACTAACTTTTATGCGGCGCAAGCGGTATGCTCTGCGTCTCGTGCCGGCATACTTACAGGTTGCTACCCCAATAGGGTGGGGATCCACAATGCACTTATGCCTCAAAGTGCTATTGGTTTACATCCAGACGAAACAACCTTGGCAGAAATGCTCAAAACGGTAGGCTATACAACAGGGATTTTTGGAAAATGGCATTTGGGCGATCATCCCAAGTTTATGCCTACCCGTCAGGAATTCGACACCTATTTTGGTATTCCTTATTCCAATGATATGTGGCCTTTGCACCCGCAACAAGGCCCCATTTTCAATTTTGGGCCGTTACCACTTTATGAGAATGAAAAGGTAATCGATACCCTTACAGACCAATCTCAATTAACTACACAAATTACCGAGCGTAGCGTGGCGTTTATCGAACAAAATAAAGCACATCCCTTTTTTCTTTATGTTCCACATCCCCAACCGCATGTACCGCTATATGTGTCTGATAAATTTAAAGGGAAGTCGGATAAAGGAGTATATGGCGATGTTATTATGGAAATTGATTGGTCTGTGGGTCAGATTTTAAGTGCCCTAAAAGTGAATGGACTAGAAGATAATACCATCGTTATTTTTACCTCAGATAATGGCCCTTGGCTTTCCTATGGCAATCATAGCGGAAGTGCGGTGCCTTTACGAGAAGGTAAAGGCACCGCATGGGAAGGTGGACAAAGAGAACCTTTTATAATGCGATATCCAAAAGGGCTAAAGTCTGGCCGCATCATTCATGAACCGGTTATGGCTATCGATTTACTGCCGACGATTGCCGCCGTTACCGGGGCTGCGTTACCTGAAAAACCCATAGACGGTAAAAATGTATGGAATCTCCTTTCCGGTGTAGAAGAAAAGAGTCCACAAGAAGCCTACTATTTTTATTACAAAGTAAATGAGCTCCACGGGGTGCGTTACGGTAAATGGAAATTGTACTTTCCGCATAATTATAGAACTATGGACGGACAAACACCCGGAAAAGACGGACTACCGGGCGACTATGCCTATGTGGATCTTACCGATATAGCCTTGTACGATTTGGAAGCGGATATAAGCGAAACTAAAAATGTAGCCGCCGAAAATCCGGAAATAGTTGCCAAAATAGAAGCGTTGGCAAACCAAATGCGTTCTAAACTAGGCGATGCGCTACAGGGAGTGGAAGGCACTGAAAACAGATCTCCCGGCACCGCGGAGGCTAATGAATTTTAGATGGTTTGTAGCAAAATGGCGTAGACGGTGGGGTTGATTTACAAGTCTAGATGTTAGCGTATTATGTAAAAATGACAAACCTACAGAAATAAGGCAGAACCATAGCACTAAAAGATATGAAAAGCCAATGCTATGCCAACAAGATTCTTTAGCATCGCCCCAAAGATTAAAAAATAAGAAATACAATCGCGTGTCAACCTTGCGATATAAATCAGGAAAGAGTCTAGTAGGTAAAATATATTTAAATGATGCCACAATCAATAGCTTATAATTACAGCCATATTACCTTTAGTACAAAGGGAAGATACCCATTTATTGACGAGGAAATTCAAGATGAATTATTTCAATACATTGGGGGTATTTGCAAGAATTTAGATTTTAAACCTGTGAAAATAGGTGGCTATAAAGACCATATCCACATATTATGTGTTTTATCACGAAAAGTGACATTAATGAAGTTTATTGAAGAAATTAAATCACATTCGTCCAAATGGATGAAGACGAAAGGTGATAAATATAAAAACTTTTATTGGCAAAGGGGTTATGGTAGTTTTTCGGTGAATCCTGCAGAGATCGGCGTTGTAGTAAGATATATTGAAAATCAGGCCGAGCATCATAGGAAGAAAACGTTTCAAGAGGAGTATATGGCATTTTTGAAAAAATATAAGGTGGATTATGATGCGCATTATTTGTGGGACTGATAGTGATGGCGCACCTTTGGTGCTCCGGAATTCGGGAGGCTTATTAACATAGCCCTTGCGGGCTATGTTAATGATTTTGCACCTTTGGTGCATTGATTATCCTAAAGCACCAAAGGTGCGAAATCGATAACCTTGGGCATCGCCCTAGGCATGAAACCTTAACTTTGGGCATCGCCTAAGGAAAGCAAAAAGAGTTAAAAAGAAGCACCAAGGGTGCAGAATCGTTAACCTTGGGCATCGCCCTATGAAACCTTAACCATGAGCATCAGTCCGGGCATAAATGATAAAAGTAAAGAGCGCCAAGGGTACAAAATCCATAATCTTGGGCATCGCCTTAGGAAAGTCAAAAGAGTTAAAAGAAGCACCAAGGGTGGAGAATTCACTTTTTTATAACAGACATAGATTTTAAAGAATAAACCAGAACCATGATTAATAACCGCAAAGGAATTTGTACCAGTACATATCCAAACTATTTTTGTAATCCATTGTCTGAAATAGTATAGGACGTATGGGAGACGCTTTTCAATTCAAACAATTTACGATACAGCAAGACCAATGTGCCATGAAAATAGGCACCGATGGGGTGTTATTGGGAGCTTGGACTACCTTGGCGCACACACCGGAAACGATTTTAGACATTGGCACAGGTACAGGTCTTATCGCCTTAATGCTGGCACAACGAAGCACTGCAGCAACCATTGATGCCTTAGAAATTGAGGACAAAGCCTTTGAACAATGCGTGGCTAATTTTGAGGCCTCGCCTTGGGCAGATCGTCTTTTTTGCTATCATGCAGGTTTCGATGAATTCGTCGCCGAAATAACCGACACCTACGATCTTATTGTTTCTAATCCGCCTTTTTACTCCGATTCTGTTGCTAGTGGCGCTATGCCACGCGATTTAGCTCGGAATAGCCATGCACTTCCTTTTTCGAAATTGCTTTCGGGAGTTTCCAAATTGCTATCCAAAATCGGGATTTTCACCGTTATTATTCCCTTTAAAGAAGAAGAAGCTTTTAAAGCAATGGCTTATAATTTTGGACTATATCCAAATCAGATTACACGAACCAAGGGGCATCCCAATTCGGAAATTAAACGAAGTTTGATGGCGTTTAGTTTCACCAAAAGAACCCACGACATAAGCGAACTGGTAATTGAAGAGGCAAGGCATAGGTACACGGATGCCTATACTAAGCTCACTAAAGATTTTTATTTGAAAATGTAAATGTGGAAGGTCACAAGGAGACCCCACCGTATAAGGAATGGTGGCATGGTGCGTTTAGGAAATTCGGGAGACAGATTTAGATCCCATCATGTGGAAGCGTGTCTGTGAAACAAAATGAAGTTGCATCTACTGTACCGCTATAGATTGTTTTTTTATTGTTCGAAATACAACAATAACACTTATGATTGTTATATTTAATTTAGATTGAATATTTGATTATTTTTGCCAATGGAGCTTCGGTATCATTTCGATGAGATTGCTACGGCTTCTTTACATAAAGGCTAAAAGAAGCCTAACTTTAGAAAAAATGTCCTATGAAACCTGATTTGTTTGAAGCACCAGATTATTATTTGTTGGATGACCTATTGTCCGAAGAGCATAAATTGGTTCGCGATGCGGCCCGTCAATGGGTAAAAAGAGCGATATCTCCAATTATTGAGGACTATGCACAGCGGGCAGAGTTTCCTAAACAAATTATTAATGGATTGGCCGAAATAGGTGCTTTTGGCCCCTATATTCCTGAAGCTTATGGCGGCGCAGGCTTAGATCAGATTAGTTATGGTCTTATCATGCAAGAGATAGAACGGGGAGATAGCGGAGTGCGCTCCACAGCTTCTGTGCAATCGTCATTGGTGATGTATCCTATTTACAAGTATGGTACCGAAGCACAACGCAAGAAATACTTACCCAAATTAGCCAGCGGTGTCTTTATGGGGTGTTTTGGTCTTACCGAACCCGATCATGGTTCTAACCCTAGTGGGATGACAACCAACTTTAAAGACAAAGGCGACCATTACCTTTTAAATGGAGCAAAACTCTGGATTTCTAACGCTCCATTTGCAGATATCGCCGTCGTTTGGGCTAAGAACGAAGAAGGGCGTATTCATGGGCTTATCGTAGAACGGGGCATGGAGGGGTTTACCACGCCCGAAACCCACAATAAATGGTCGTTGCGCGCCTCGGCTACCGGGGAACTTATTTTTGATAATGTTAAGGTGCCAAAAGAGAATCTATTACCCGGAAAAAATGGACTTGGAGCGCCTTTAGGATGCCTAGATTCGGCTCGGTATGGCATTGCCTGGGGAGCCATTGGTGCGGCTATGGATTGTTACGATACAGCCTTGCGCTATGCCAAACAACGGGTGCAATTTGGGAAACCCATTGCCGCCACCCAATTGCAGCAAAAGAAGCTGGCCGAAATGATTACGGAGATCACCAAGGCACAATTGCTGGCGTTTCGTTTAGGGCAACTCAAAAATGAGGGTCGCGCTACCACAGCCCAGATTTCTATGGCCAAACGCAACAATGTGGATATGGCTATACATATAGCCCGAGAAGCAAGGCAGATTCTTGGAGGCATGGGTATTACCGGCGAATATAGTATTATGCGGCATATGATGAACCTTGAAAGTGTCATTACCTATGAGGGTACACACGACATTCATCTATTAATTACCGGAGCCGATATTACGGGGCTTCCTGCATTTATGTAATGAATGACGAGTACATTTAAAACGTTAATATTGGCCTTTTACAAGCTGTAGTAGCTTATGAAAAACTTCAGTGTTGTCGTAAACACCGGAAAATACATCCGAATGCGGGCCATAGGCAAACAAAGGAACCATGGTAGCGGTATGATCAAAGGATGTAAAATCGCCCTCGATCATCTTGTGTTGTAGTTGTCCTTGGGGGATGCTAAATCCGCCTGTTTCATGGTCTGCCGTAATTACGACTAAGGTGTTTTTATGCGTATCAGCAAATTGAATCGCTTCCATTACGGCACCATCAAAATCAAGGGCTTCAGTAATGATACCCGCTGTATTGTTGCGGTGGCCGTTACTGTCGATATGAGCCCCTTCAATCATTAAAAAAAAGGGTTTGTTTTTAGTAGTCAAGAACTGTAATCCATTTTTGGTAACCTCAGCTAAGCTTGGCGTTTTGTGCTCCAATGTGTCATTATCTTTTGATGCCTCCAAAAATAAACCCACTTTAGACGCCGTACTTTTACCTAATTCGTGAGTGTGTTGTACCAGTGTAAAATGATCTTTAAAAATATTTTTTTGATATTTAGCACTTCCATGACCTACAAATAGGGTTAATTTACTTTTCAAAAGATCAGCTACTAGTTCCTTCTCTAAATCTCGGTCTTTCTGATGGCCGTAAAAAGCAGCCGAGGTAGCACCGGTAATCTCATCTGTGGTAATGAATCCGGTATTAAAACCCAAATCGGACAAAATTTTCGTAATATTTTGGATTTTTTTTCCATCCGAATCCACCCCAATATACCTGTTATTGGTTTTATATCCTGTGGCAATAGCGGTAGCACCGGCAGCGGAATCGGTCGTAAAATCGTCTGCAGATTGGGTCTTAAGGAGGCCTATAGATTTTAGTTGAGTAAGGGTTAACTGCCCCCCATTGGCCAGAGCTGTGGCCGATATTTGCGAAAGACCATTGCCATCGCCAAGAAGTAAAATAATATTTTTAATTGGGCCATTTTTTTTGTCAGAAGCAAAGGTAGGCTTGTAAACCATGGTCTCATTAGGGTTATAATACACCCTTTCTTTTAAACTTCGTATATATTGGGAGGCAGCATAAGGCATATCGGTATTGATAAAATCGACACCCAAATCTACAAAGGTTTTCCAGGCAGTTTCAGAATCCGGAGCGCCCCAAAAACGAAACGGTTTTCCCAATTGGTGCGCTTGGGCTATGACTGTGGTTACTTTGGCCAAGTCTTCATGGGTAAGCCGTCCTTTCCCATTCCAGTGCGAATATTTTTGAAAGGGTAAGCTGATAAGCGCTACTTTGTTCCATATTTCCGGAGATTCAATGTTATCCAAATTTTGATAATCAAATTGAATATAAGCTGGGTATGTAGGGTAGGTTTCGGGTTTTGGCCTGTTGCCAGAGATTACAAAAGTAATTTCCTTTCGTTGGGTTAAATGGGGATATTTTTCCAGAAGCCTACTTAATTTTTTAAGTGTCGGTTCGGCATCCGATTTTAGATCGAAAAGCAATTGTAAAGGCTGATTTTCATTTCCTAAAGATAAGGCAAGGGCATTTTCTAGTGGTTTAAGGTAAAGTCGCTCTACGGTACGATCGGTCCTAATATCTTCTTCGTCGTGGGTTACAAAGAGCTCATCGTTTTTAAGAAACACGTCTACCTCTATAGACTGTAGTCCATGGCCATAGGCTTCCCAAAAAGGAATGGTCTGATGGTAGTCATTGTGGGAATGTATTTTTATAGCTTCCCGATATTGCGTCCTAGCGAGTTGAAAGCAGCATATGGTAAGTAGGCTAAGAATTTTGTACAAGGGTTTCATGGTGTTTTTGGTATTTCATTTTTAAAGGCGATGGGTTGTGTGCCCTGCCTCAGAATGGCATTGTATTAAAGGATTCCTTATGTCCTGCCATTGTGATGCGTACTAGAGGCTATCAATAGATACATCTACAACACAAATTAATGGAAATTAACACAAATTACCAATGCTTTTGGCAGTCGGCATCAGGTGCCTTAGAAGCAAGAAAAAGTGCAGCACTCAAGGATTACGTAAAATTAACACTGGGCTTGGAGTGTGGTCAATAAGTCATAAGGATACTTCAACGCCCTGAAAAACAAATAGAATACCTCCAATTGATGAAGTGAGGTCTAAAAAAACTTTGTGGTTTTATGTTATGAAAAGGTAATCAAAAAATACCTAAAGCCCGTTATTATTCATTATTTATTAAACTGAATCTAACGCTCACGGAACATGGACAATCTTCCTTTGTGGCTCAAAAATATAAAATCAGAACACGATGAATTTAAAACTACTATTATGTGCGCTTTCGATGGGTTTTTTTGCCATGTCGTTTGCGCAAACAGAGGTTACCGGAACGGTAACAGATGATTATGGAGCACCTTTGCCAGGGGCAAATGTGGTTATTGTGGGTACTTCTACTGGAGTGGTTACCGATTTTGACGGTAACTTTAGGATTGCAGCCACTCAAGGCGATGTGTTAGAAATTTCGTATTTGGGTACCAAAACGCAAAGAGTCACCATTGGCAACAGCACTACCATTCAAGTCGTGATGGAATCGGATGCCGCCCAGCTCGATGATGTTGTTGTGGTGGGGTATGGAACCCAACGAAAGTCAGATGTTACGGGCGCAATCGCGTCCCTCAAAAGTGAAGATTTTAACAAAGGGGTCGTTACCAATCCCGGCGAACTTTTACAAGGTAAGCTAGCAGGAGTAAATGTAACTGCAAGTAGTGGTGAACCCGGTGCGGCTCAGAATTTCATCATCCGTGGAATTGGTAGTTTGCGTTCAGGTACTCAGCCACTTTTTGTGGTCGATGGGTTTTTGCTAAGTAATTCTTCTACTGGCGTAGATACCAATCCTTTAAACTTTATTAATCCTAACGATATTGAAAGCATTGACGTGCTAAAGGATGCCAGTGCAACTGCGGTATATGGTTCCAGAGCGTCCAATGGTGTTGTCGTAATCACCACCAAAAGAGGAAGATCAGGAAAAGCAGAAATGAATTTTTCGGTATCTGCGGCCTTCTCCACGTTAGCGAACAAATTAGATGTGTTTAGTGCCGATGAATTTAGAACTCAGGTTTTGGCTGTAGGCGGCACTTTAGAAGATTTGGGAGGAAATACCGATTGGCAAGACGAGCTAAGTCAAACCGGTTTTTCAGAAAACTATAACTTCTCTATGAGTGGCGCTGCTAGTGATAAATTCTCATACTTTGCCTCTATTGGGGTTCAAGACCAAGAAGGAATCTTAAAAAATAGCAATCTAAAACGTTATTCTGGAAAATTGAACATGAATCAAAAAGGGCTAAATGGTAGGTTGAATATTGACTATAACCTTACGGCTTCACATACTGAAAACTTGCGACCGAGTATAACATCTATAATAAGTGATATGCTCAGTCTAAACCCAACCGTACCCACGTTTACAGATGGTGAACCTACTTTACTGCCAACAAATGCCCTAAACCCTATAAAAAGGAATGAACTATTTAGCGACTTGTCTGTTAACAATCGTATTCTTATCAACATAGCACCTTCTTTTGAAATTTTAGACGGACTTACCTATAGACTTAATTTAGGTGTTGATTATTCTGATACGAATAGAGATCAACAGTTTAAACCTTTTCCTGCGGTAACCAATGAATCCAATGTTTCTGATGGGGTTTTAGACAGTGCTAACAGCACGAATACGAATGAACTTATAGAGAATACGCTTACTTATAATTGGAGCAATGATATGCACAATGTTACTTTATTAGCGGGACATTCTTATCAAAAGTTTGAAGACATTACGAGGATTTTTTCTGCAAGAGGTTTTGCAAATAATAATATTGAGCCCAAATTTCAAGACCAGACAAGCTCTACCCAATTTCCAACGACCTTAACCTCCTCTGCGGTAAGGAATGAGCTACAGTCATTTTTTGGGCGGGCAAACTACTCCTACAACAATAGATATCTTTTTACAGCAACCTTGCGGGCCGACGGATCTTCTAAATTTGGTGAGGATAACCGATATGGTTATTTTCCATCTTTTGCTTTGGGCTGGAATGTAAGTAATGAAGATTTTATGGAAAACTCAGTTTTTAATAATTTGAAGTTTCGTGCAAGTTGGGGGCAAACCGGAAATGAGGAGATACCTTCCAAAATTACAAAAGCAAGTTTTTCGGAAGACAGACTGATAACGGGGAGTCAAAGTTTAAACACCTATCCTATAGATACCAATGGCAGTTCTATCGAAGAATTTCCATTCGGAGTTGTTTTTACGCGTTTGGCAAATCCAGATTTAAAATGGGAGGTATCAACACAACTGGATTTTGGTATCGATTTTGCCTTGTTTGATTATAGATTGACGGGAACTTTGGATTATTTCAACAAAAAATCAACTGATATTTTGTTAGAAGTCGTTCCTGCAGATCCCGTACAGCCAACCGCCACATTTTGGACCAATATTGAGAATATGGAAATCCATAACAATGGTATTGAATTGTCTTTAGATTATAACAGTAACCCAAAACAAGACTTCTCTTATAATATTGGGGGTAATGTAACCTACATAAAAAATGAAGTAAGAGATTCACCATTTTCTGTTTTAACCACTGGTGCAGCGCAAGGATCCGGCCAAACAGGTGCTACTATTAACGGATTTATTAACGACGAGCCAATAGGGGCATTTTATATGCAGCGATTTGAAGGTATTGGTCCGGATGGTCTTAATGTATTTACAGATAGTAATGGCGACGGTGAAATTCTGGACGACGACCGTAGGGTTGTAGGCAGTGCTATACCCAAGTTCATTTATGCCTTTTATCTCAATTTTAAATATAAGGCTTTTGATTTAGGTTTAAATTTCAATGGTGTTAGTGGTAACAAAATCTTCAATCATACTACCATGACACTTTTTAATAAGCCACAATTGGCTAGGTCAAATAATACAACTGATTTTGCCGTACAGTTTCCTGAAGAAGCGGGTACAAATGCCAACACGGTATCTACCCGTTTCTTGGAAAATGGCTCTTTCTTACGATTAAACAATGCCACATTGGCGTATAGCCTAAGTTCTGAAAAGATTGGTCTTGGAGATATTTTCCAAAATATCCGTCTTTCATTAACAGGTCAAAACCTATTTGTAATAACAGACTATTCCGGATTTGATCCGGAAGTGAATACAGGTAGTTCATTAGCGGGTATTCAAACTTTCGGTATCGACCGATTTACATTTCCTAGAGCAAGAACCGTTTTGTTTGGACTCAATTTCACCTTTTAATCAGTAGCAAATCATTGTAATACATCTTATAAAATCATTAGAAAATGAAAACAAAACAATTTAAAAGAATACTACCAATAACAGCGTTTTTATTCGCTTTTTTGGGTTGTACTTCCTTAGAGGAAGATATTTTAGATGAGTCGCTTACCGGCACAGGACAAGCGGAACTTGTGAGCGGATCTATTGCGCCGGTCTATGGATTACTGCGCAACGTGTGGTTGCATACCCGTAATTTTGGACTTCAAGAAGTTGCCTCAGACGAGGGTATACTGCCGTTTCGAGGTGGCACGGATTGGTTTGACGGGGGAAAATTTATTGCGGTGCACCAGCACCTAATGACTCCGGGTAATAGTTTAGTGGGCGATACTTGGACGGAAGTAACCTTAAATTTGTCGCGAGCAGTTGTTGCCATAGAAAGATTAAAACCGGAAGCCGATTTAGGTAACGCAGAAGCGCAAAATGCACTATATGAAATGATAGCCCTAAAGGCATATCTTAATATGATGATGCTAGACAACTGGGGATTGGTTTTTAAGAAGGAGAGATCAAATGATTTATCTGAAATTTTGAGAAGACAAGAGGCAGTAGATCATCTTGAAAGCGAACTTTTATCGATTGTAGATGTGATAAATAATGATAAGGGCCCCGGTAGGTTTACAAGAGATGCCGTGCGTGCCTTGTTGGCAAGGTTATATTTGAATGCTGCTGTGTATCGTAATCCTTATGGAACTCCGGAATTTAATAGACAGGATATGGATCGGGTGATCGAATTAACAAATAGTATTATTTCTGGGCCTTATGCATTATCTCCAGAATATTTTGATTTGTTTGATGATGATAACAACACCAATCCGGAACTTATTTTTGCGCTTGACCAAAGAGGGGTACTTCAAACAGAGCATCAGCGTTGGGCCTATTGGTCTATTTCCGGGGATCAGGTGCCAAGACCAGAATTTCCTAATACCAGAGGAACGGACGCGGTAGCTGCCACTACTGATTTTTATCAGACTTGGGTTGATGCCTATGGGGAAGTAGATCCGGCAGATGCAGATGCGCGGTTCTTTAAAGAAAATATAGTAATACCAGATAATTTAAAGGACCTTACTGGGGTAACCCCGGATAATGATGAGGATCATTTTTTCTGCGTAGAAGCTAACGAGTTTGAAATGGACAGAGGATTGTTACGCGGCGTCATCTGGGGTCCAAGAAAAGACGCAGCGGGTAATATATTGACTTGCGACGATGGCCGAGTTCGGATTTATCCCGTGGTCAATAGAAGAACAAGCGGCGCTAACCGAACTTATGTAGACCATAATCTTCAGGTCGATTTTACCAATGAGGGGAGTTTACACAACACAGGATATAGGTTTTCAAAACACCAATTTAGTCGAACGGCTAACAATTGTTGCTCCTTTAGTAGTGTGGACATAGTTTTGATTCGTTTGGGTGAAATTTATTTGATGCGAGCAGAAGCGAAATTGAGAAACGGAGATACTGGCGGCGCACTAGCCGATGTCAATACGTTGAGAACATCTCGAAATGCCAGACCAGCGCAAACACCGGATGCTTTGAACGCTATTGATCTAGATATATTATTCCGAGAATCGGGATTTGAACTGTACTGGGAGGGTCAAAGAAGAACCTATCAAATACGGTTTGGTAAATATGAAGATTCTTGGACCGGAAAAACGGACGCTGATGTAAACAAAAGATTGTTTCCTATACCACAACGGGCAATTGATGGTGCATCAAGCGCTACCGTAGAAGGATTTTTAGTCCAAAACCAAGGCTATTAAATTGATAGGATAATGAAAAAAACCACGGTAAGGAAGCGATTTTCTTGCCGTGGTTTTTTAATTATACGGTAAAACAGGCACTAAACCTTAAAAAAATTAATTTTATACACATGAAATATAGCATCTTATTTATTGCCTTTTTCGGACTTTGTATCCAAAATGGTGCAAGTCAGGAGCGTTCAGAGGGCATACCCTTCAACCAAATTCAGGTCATTGGCAGTCATAACAGTTACAAAATAGCAATAGACAAACCCCTTTTAGACTATGTCGTAGCTAATAATCCTTCATCTATAGGATTAGAATACGAACACCTTCCGTTATCAGATCAATTAAACTTGGGCCTCCGTAGCTTGGAACTCGATGTATTCCATGATCCTGAAGGGGGATATTATACAAATCCCAAGGGATTGGAAATTGTACAATCATTAGGCAAAGAACCAAAACCCTTTGATGCCGCACAAAAACTACAAACACCGGGCTTAAAAGTGTTTCATGTACAGGAAATAGATTTTAGAAGCCATCAGTTGGTATTTACAGACGCTCTTAGGGAATTAAAAAAATGGTCCGAAGAAAACCAAGGACATACGCCAATTATTGTTACCTTAAATGCCAAAGATGCCGAAATACCACTTACCAGAACCCCACTGCCTTTTACCGCAGACGCCTTGCAGCAGATAGATCATGAAATTCGGTCGGTGTTTAGTGAAGAACAGTTAATTACTCCAGACAAGGTAAGAGGAAGCTTCGAAACTTTAGAAATGGCCGTTCTGACAAATGGTTGGCCTTTATGGAATGAAGTGAAGAACAGATTTTTGTTTGTGCTGGATGAAGGTGAGGCAAAGACCGAAAGATACCTTCAAAAATACCCTCATTTAAAAGGGGCAGTACTGTTTGTAAACAAGGAAGAAGGAAATCCTGAGGCCGCATTTAGAATTATAAATGATCCCATTAAAAATTTCGACAAAATTAAAAATTTGGTACATTTAGGATATATGGTAAGAACGCGGGCTGATGCAGATACAAAAGAAGCACGAACAAATGATTATACCCGATTTCATCGGGCAATGGCTTCCGGAGCGCAAGTAATCACTACGGATTATTACATTCCTAGCCGCTTGTTTCGTAGTTCTTTTCAAGTGATTTTCCCGGATGGCACCTATGAGCGGGTAAAGGAAACCGAATAGCATGTGTATAAAATGGTATTTTAAGTATTTTTTTGGCGTAATTCTTATTTTGGGCTCATCCGGTGCAACGGCTCAAGTCGAAAATAAGGATACGGTAAATGTGAAAATTGCCTTTCTGGCAGATGTGCATTTTCAGGATATTTATGGGCAATTTTCCGATAGCGAGTATAAGGGTATTTTAAATCCCGGCACCGGAAAGTATACTACGCTGAGAACCATGAATGCACAATTACATTCGACCCGTATTTTTAATGAAAACTATTTCGGTTTTCTAGCTGCATTAAATGATGTGGCAAAGCGAGGAATAAAATTAGTAGCACTTCCCGGAGATTTTAGCGATGACGGGCAGCCGGTACATGTAAAAGGGCTGCAAAAAATACTTCAAAACTATACGGATAGGTACAACATTCAGTTTTTTGCGATTACCGGCAATCACGATCCGGTACGACCTTTTGCAAAAGAGGGAATAAAAAAGGATTTTTTAGGGGAAGACGGTAAAAATCAGATAGTGGCCAGCATGCCAATGGAAATTAATTCATCGTCCATTACGGATTTGCCGGCAAAGGTTTCAAGGGATATCCAAGAAATGGGATATGAAGGAATTGTGGAAATACTATCGCATTTTGGGTTTTATCCCAAGGCTAATTATTTGTATTGGGAAACCCCATTTTCTAAGTTTAATTACGACACCTATAGTTTTGAAACAGCTATGGACTCCGCGTCTTTACGTTACCGGCGATATCCTATACCAACAACGACTCTGAATGTGCCGGACGCCAGTTATTTGGTAGAGCCTGTAGAAGGACTGTGGCTCATGGCGTTAGATGGCAACGTGTATCTTCCAAAGGATTCGCTTTCGGGTATGGCAGACAACCCTTCAGATTTTAATGGTGCCGGCATGGGGTATAACCTTGTACTAACGCATAAGCCACATCTTCTGGATTGGGTTCGGAAAGTGACTACAGAAGCACAAAAAAGGAATAAGCTGCTTGTTGCTTTTAGCCATTATCCTATGGTTGAATTTAACGATGGAAGTTCGGCTGCGATGCGGTCTTTTTTTGGAGCTAACAAAATGCAGTTAGCCAGAGTACCGTCAGAAGAAGTGGCCAAAGCATTCCTAAAAGCCGGACTAAAAATCCACTTTGGCGGACATATGCATATCAATGATACCGGCGTATTTACCGCCGAAAATGGGGAAACGCTTTTTAATATTCAGGTACCCTCTTTAGCGGCCTATCTACCGGCCTATAAAATCCTCACGGTGCATGATGCCAACCAAGTTGAAATAGAGACAATACCGTTAACGCATGTTCCGCACTTTGATGAATTGTTTCCCTTATATAAAATGGAATATGTGCAATTAACTTCATTAGGCGATAAGGTACTGTGGGATAAGGCGATCTTGAATACCACTGCGTATGATGCATTTGTGCAATTTCATTTAAAAGAATTGGTGCGCTTACGATTTATACCGGAAGACTGGCCTACGGAATTTGCAGATTATTTAATGGCGTATACAGGCACCCAATTATTGGAGGAGACTTTTGAAAACCTGAAAAAGTCCGAGCTCAAGAAGGAATTGAAAAATCGAGGGATGCGATTGCAATCGTTTCAAAAATGGACGGGTTTTGATATGATTTACGACTACTATAGATTACGAGGAGCCGACGAATTGGCCATTCCCGTCATAGGGAACGAAAGAGTGGCTCAGTATGTCTATCTTGCCGAACGGATGGCGCTTTCCAACGATGCTATGGCACAATTATGGGCGCAGATAGTTACCGATGCGACAAAAACCCACCCGGCGGCTCATTTTATGATCCATTTAGATAAGAACCAATGGTATTCCTTAAAACAGTAGGGAATTTTGGCACTTATTTTGGCTGAAATCTCATGATATTTCTGAAATAGATATTTTAATGCATGGGCAAAAGTTCTACCTTTGGATTTTGAAAAATGGGTTGAGAACATTCCTAAATCCCCCCAAACTTATATAATACGATAACAATATATGGCATCAGGATTTTTTGCATTGCTCGATGATATCGCGGTTTTAATGGATGATGTGGCGGTTATGGGCAAAGTCGCCGCAAAAAAAACGGCAGGCATTTTAGGAGATGATTTGGCTGTGAATGCAGAAAAGGCTTCCGGGTTTTTATCGAACAGAGAATTGCCGGTGTTATGGGCCATTATGAAGGGTTCTTTTGTAAATAAGTTGATAATTTTACCCATTGCTTTTTTGTTAAGTGCCTATGCTCCGGTAGCCGTAGTGGTGGCTTTGTTGCTGGGAGGACTGTATTTAGCTTACGAAGGTGCGGAGAAAATATATCATTTTTTTGTACCGAATAGCCATATACATGCTGAGACGGCTCTGGAACAGCTCAGTAACTCCGAGATGTTACTTCTAGAAAAAAAGAAAATAAAATCGGCCATTGTAACGGATTTTATTCTATCCGTAGAAATTGTAATTATTGCCTTGGGCACTGTTATGGGCAAACCACTTACCACACAAATTATAGTCGTTTCCTTAATTGCTCTTATTGCTACGGTTGGCGTGTACGGTATTGTTGCGCTTATAGTACGAATGGACGAGTTTGGGCTTCGATTAATCAGTTTAAGCAACGGAAGCAAGAATTGGCTTCACAAAATGGGGACTATTTTGGTACTTGCCTTGCCAAAGGTGATTAAAAGCTTGTCGGTCATTGGTACCATTGCCTTAGTATTGGTGTCTGGTGGTATTTTTGTGCATCAGATAGATTTTTTCCATCATATCTTGCCTGGCGTACCGGATATGATAAAGGAATTCTTGGTTGGCCTTTGTATCGGGTTTATAGTGTTACTTCTGGTAATTGGCGTAAAAAGAATATTCGGGCTAGGAAAAAATCACGACAACAACTAAATGGTACTTATTCTGTTAAGGCGATAATTTTTTCTATCGTGTCCTTGTAATCTATACCCAATCCTTCTTTCTGATGTACCAGTTCTCCACCTTGGTTAAACACACTAATAATGTTAGAATGAGAGAAATCCATGGGCGATATTTTCTTGTAATTTACGGCTAATACAGCTGCAAATTCGCGCGTATCTTCCTCGGTGCCTCTAAGAAAAACCCATGGCTTAGAGTCCATCTTATTTTCTATGGAAAATGCCTTAAGTCGCTGCGGGGTGTCGGTTTCAGGGTCTATACTTACTAAAACCATGGTAACTCCATCTTTTTTGTCTTCCGGAATTTGGGCTTCTATAGAACGCATATCAGCCACCAATCTAGGGCATGCCACTTGACAGGAGGTATAAATCATAACCATTACCAGCACATCCCCTTTTAATTCCTCTAAGGTTATCGTTTCATTGTCTTGTGTAGTCCATTTGGAGGGCAAATGGTAAATTGAAAGATCGGATAAAACAGCATCAGGAGTTTCGGTCCGGGCCGTTTCCATTTTTTGGGAGTTGTTTACTTCCTTACAACCTAATGCTATGATAAGTACGGCAAAGAATAGAAGTTTCGTTTTCATGTACATGTTTTTTTAGATTTATATTTTAGTTTGTGCACCTAAACATTACTTAGGAATGCAACAGGAATGTCGTAAAAGCCATAGGGTTATTCAGTTACTAAGGTAAAGTTGATTTTCTAATTATAATACCATTTACCCTCAGGGTTTTTATGGTACATAAGTCAAATTTTAGCGCATCATGGCAGCCTTTCCTTATCCTTAGCGCACCGAAACCCAAGGTTTTTTATGGCATAATTTGCTTTTATGCTTCCTCTAAACGCGTAGCGCATAAAGGCGGCATAATTCATTAGATCTGTGGCTCCAACGGCAGCACTGCCACAGAATAGATTGCTGTCTTTGTCCACATCTTTTCTGGATTCTCCCGAAATAAGCACCGAATTAAAATCGGACGTCCATTCCCAAACCAAACCGTGCAGGTCATAGATTCCCCAGAAATTTTTAAAGGTTGATCCCACAGGTTTCGTAAATGTTTTGGGTGTTTCATACCATTCCAGAATGTATTGGTTATACCTTGCTATGGTTCGGGCATCCGCTTGGGTTTCATTGGCCATGGCAGCATATTCCCATTCGTCCATGGTAGGCAATCGTTTTCCTTGACATTCACAATACTTTTTAGCGGCAAACCAAGACACATTGGTAACTGGACTATTTAGATTTTGGGAAGTTCCAGGAACGCTATTGGCTTCCCAATGAACGAGGTAGTTGCCATCGGCAAACAATTTTTTCACCCTGCTTTTTTGCCATTCCGGGTAGTGTAAAACAAAAGATAGATAGTCTTTTTGGGTTACGGGAATGGTGTCTAGCCAAAAATCGGTCACGGTGACCAAGGTAGAATCAGTACCATACAGCGGAATATATGTCCCTCCTTTAATGAGCTTCATAGTCTGGGTTTGTCCCATAGCCATAGCTGCCATGACCAAGCCGCAGAGAAGGCAAATCGTTTTAAAGAAAGGACGTATCATAGTAGTGTAGTCTATTTGTTTCTTCGTGCTTTTACCATGTCCGGCGTAACTTCTTTTTTAGAATTTCCCCAACTGTTGTATACATATGTGAGTACATTAGAGATTTCATCGTCAGACAAGCTCTGAGCCGTCATTAAACTGTTGTATTTTTCACCATTTACGGTAATTTCTCCGGTTAGGCCATATAAAACAATATCTATAGCGCGATTAACATCGGCATTGAGGTAATCCGATTTAGCCAAAGGAGGGAATGCACTTGCGATGCCTTGACCTTCGGCTTGGTGGCAGGCAAAACAAGTTTGCATATAGGTAGCTTTACCAAATTTCATTTTTTCTTCAAACGATTTTGCGGGAATAGCCGATTCTACCACGCCATTCGTAGATGGCATGGTTTGTATGCCGCCACCCTCGGGCAAATAGATACCGTCACTTAATTCGCCGGAGTAGATCGTCGGATTCTTTTCGCCCTCTACCTTTAACATCCCCAACGCCCCCTTGTTAAAGGCTCGGAAAATGGAGTGATCTACCAAAATAAACGTGCCGGGTACATCAACCTTAAATTCTACAATGGCGGCACCACCGGCCGGAATTAGGGTCGTTTGTACATTTGTATTCACCAGATCGCCTCCTTCTACGCGTACCACATCAAAAATTTCCCCGATAACATGGAAAGAAGACACTAGATTGGGACCCCCGTTGCCCACATATAACCGAATGGTTTCTCCCACATTTGCTGTTATGGAGTTATCGCCGGTTAGGGCACCCACCGATCCATTGAATACCACATAATCTGCCATTTCGTCTACGGCTTTTTGCATATCAAAGGGCTGTAGCCCTCTTTCACCATTTTTTCCTTTGGTGTAGAAATCTCCTTGCATTATATAATATTCCTTGTCCACTAGAGGTAATCCGCCTTCCGGTTCTACCAAGATAAGACCATACATACCGTTGGCCACGTGCATACCCACGGGCGCCGTAGCGCAATGGTATACGTAAAGCCCGGGATTTAATGTTTTAAAAGAAAACACTTTTTCATGACCGGGAGCCACAAAGGAAGATTCTGCACCACCACCGGGACCGGTAACTGCATGTAAATCAATATTATGTGGCAGTTTATTGTCGGGGTGATTTTTTAAATGGAATTCTACCTCATCGCCTACCCGTGTGCGTATAAAACTTCCTGGTACCGACCCGCCAAAGGTCCAGTAAATATAGCGTACGCCGGAGGTCATTTCGCCTTCTAATTCTAAAATCTCCATATCGACAATTAATTTTTTTGCCTTTCGTTTTCCAACTGGCCGGGGTACATTTGGGGGTGCTGTTAGTTCTGCGGTCATTTCTCGGTTTACGGGAATGTCTTCCGCATTGGCGTATTCTTTTTTTTCATTAGTACCTACACAAGCAATGCATACGGAAAGTAGTATGCCGTAAAGTGCAGCTGTAGATTTTTTAAAGGATTTTTTTAAGTTCATTTGAAATCGGTTTTAGTTGATACTGTAATGGTATTATCTTAAAATAAGACTTTTTTATCTTTTATTTAAGCAAAAATACTTCGCCCTTCTAAATTATTATATGACACTTATCATATTCCCCTTTTAAAGAAGGTTTATTCGCAGAAACAACCTTTGTAATTCTCGCTGACTATTTTCGAGATCAGTCTGTAGTTGATGATGGATGCCTAGAAAATACCCTTTTGCGTGTTCAAATACGTTTTTGTAATACGAAATACCGTCATTTAGGTTCTTGGCAAACTGCAATAAGCCCTGTTTTTGTTTTTCAGAACGTGCTGTATGTACATCTTCTATTTTGTTTTTAAGAAAGTCGATATACAACTGCAATTCTTTAATAAACATATGAGGTCTATCGTTTCGGACAATGACGTTAGTTCTTCCGTAGATATTATCGGTGATTTCGCTTAAAGTCATTTCTTTAGAGAAATAAGCCAAATTGGGCCCGGGACAAATAGAAACCCCTGTACCTTCTACTTTGGTATCTAGTCCATATTGTAAAAGCGCAGATGTGCCCAAACCTACGCAAATACACGATTTTTCAACAATTTTAAGGTATTCATTGTCATAGGCAGTATCGGTAAGTCCCTCGTTATCAAGCGCTTTTATTTTTAAATCCTGATACTGTCGCGATGCCGTACATATTCCCTTTTCTGTAAGCTCTTTGTTTAAGGCAACAAACTTTTTGGGGCAGGAACTACCCGGTCTTCCTTTGTTTATGAGGGTCTTTTTTTCATCGTCTTTGGTGTTTCCTTTTAAGGTATTAAAGGGTACGCCAAGCGGGGAGGTATTGCTTATATACAACTGGTCTTCGGTAGCTTGTGTTAGTTGTGTAAGGGTTTGTTTATCTACGGTAGTGGCCTCTGGAACCAATAGAAATGGAGTGCCCCAGCCTACAGCGTCTACCTGATAATGTTCTAAAAGAAACTGATGCTCGTCCGAGGTGCCAACCCCGCCCTGAGCGGTTATTTTAAGAGGCAATGTGTTTTTTGGAATGGATCGGTTTTTTTGTTGTAACGCCGCCATCAAGGTCTCATATAGGGTGGCCATTAAGGTTTGTTTTTCGTCTCGGAACTGAGCCAATATAGGTCCCATAAGATGGCCTTCTGTGGCAAAGGCATGGCCGCCGCAATTGAGACCGGATTCAATTCTGAACTCCGAAACCCACAATCCTTTTTTGGCGAGAAATTTACCTTGTATTAGGGCCGATCGGTAATCGCTAACCTTTAGAATAATTTTCTTTTTTAGGGTGCCAGTAGCATCCGGATAAAAATCTTCAAATTCTTCCATGTATGCGTACAATCTCGGATTCATGCCTGCAGAAAGGATCACGGACGATTGTAAATTGCTTTTTGCAAAGCCTCGAAGGGCTGCATGGGCATCATTGTATTCGGTGGGTAATTTTTCCTTTTTAAGGTAGTTTTCCTTATCGATCTTGGTCATAATGTTAACGTCGATACTCCCCATTTTAAGGTGGTCTGCAGCCCATTTTTTTAGTTCATCCCAACTTGGGCAATCGTGAAGTAGTTTTTCAAATTCGGCTTTAAGGTGCGAGGCAGCGGGCAACATTCCCATATATTTTTTTAGTGCTATGCTATTTTCTTGGGTGGCAGCCTTTATAGCTTCAAACTCTTTTTCTGCCAATTCTTGAATTAGATTAAGATAAGAGGTAATGCGTTTCGCTCTAAAATCGGCCATCTTTTCGGTGATCTCTTCGTAGGGCAGTTGAAAGTTTTTACTGTACATTTTACGGAGTCGCTCCAGCAAAATATCGTCTACTAACGATATAACGGAATCGATCCCGTATTTAGAAACTTTTAGCGGAGTGTCTATGGTATAGCCAATACCCATTACAGGAATATGAAAGGTGTGTGTTGTTGTCATTTTAAAATAGCTTTATGTTGGAATCTACTACGTCTGTTTAGCTTCCGTATTAGTTATTGTTTTTGTACAGAGTGGGTTTTAGGGTAATCATTATCCAAGCCCAATTATTAATGTTTCCGTCGGTATTGTTCTTTACAATTTCAAGGCCATCCGAAGGAAATAATTGGGAATACCCCGCTTGCAGTTGTATGTTTTTGTCAATGCTATGAGAATACACTATATCTAACTCGAGTCCTAACTGTCTGGAATTGGTTCCAGAAATATCGGCGGCGGCTGCAAAATGATGCAAGGCTCCCTCAAGACTCGATTTTGGGGTTAAAGCCACCTTTGCTTTGCCATAAATGTCCATAAGACCTACATTGCCATTATGATTCCCAACAAAGAAATAATCCATAAGACCATTAAATTTATGATTGGTGCCGTAAAAGGGTGTAAAGGCATCATTAGTTCCGTTAGATGGTGCTCCGTTGGTATTACCGCTAATGCGTTCTGCACCAATTGTGGCTTTCCAAGTGTCCGAAAGGTTATACGCAATCTCTAGACTAACTAAATGAGCGTCTACATCGTTGTCTTGAGCGTCTTTTCCAAATTGATAATACAGATTAGAGCTGAGCGCGTAGCGTCCCTTATTGAATTTGAAATGACCTCCTACAGTTTGGCTAAATCTAGTTTCGTTATTGGCCTCATCAATAGGGTCTATAAATTGAAGTCCGTTGTTTAGAAATAGAAAACTTCCAGAAAAATGTGTCCAATCCTTATGCAACCATCCGTATTGTAAGCTTTTATATGTTCCCGGTGTGGTTAGGGTTGTGCCGGTAATTTTTTCAGAATCTTGATTAAAGGCAAAACCAAGGTCTAGTTTTAGGTTATTTTTGGCATATTTCAGAACGGCGATATCGTGGCTTCGAGCTTGTTGCGCCCAATCTACATTTCCAAAAATACGATGATCATCATAGACAATTTCCTGTCTACCCAATCGTAACGAAACGGTAGTATCAAAGAACAATTCTCCCCAAGCTTGATGTATGGCAATACCGTTTTTATCGGAAGCGTTAAGTTGAGGCACATCGCCCCATACCCGTACATCTTGTACGCTTAAGTAGAATTGAAGCCGATCTTCTTTAAATGAAGTGGTGAGGCGCGTTCTTTGAGATATAAAGGCCGCTGGATCTTCACCATCCGGGAATAGCGTCGAAAATCCATGCCTGTATTCAAATCGAGGCCGTACTTCTGCCTCTACCATAAGTTGGCTATAGGCTTGCATACACAAAAGAAAAGCGAACAGCCTTGTACTATTTTTAAAAAAATCCATGCATCTCAGTGTTACAGCAAATAGGGGCAAAAGTCTATTTTTAAAGCTTGTAATTCTATGATATAAATCATGTATTTGTTCGCAGTATTCTATTAGACGGGTGGCAATTAAAATTTTAAGCTACATTTACTTTTTAAAATTTTTCTTTTATGGAACATATAAGGCTTCAAATACGGAGCGCCTTATGCTATTTTCTGTTGGCCGCTGCTTTAGGCTTTATCTTGCGGTTGTTTTATGTAGTAGAATTACCCGTAACGTATCGGTACTTAGTGCATGCACATTCGCATATTGCCTTATTGGGATGGGTATATCTTACACTTACGGCGCTAATCTATGGATGGTTTGTTAGGAATACTGCGATAGATACCAAATATGGTTATCTCTTTTGGGGAACCCAAATAACGTTAGTGGGAATGTTGTTTAGTTTTCCCTTTCAGGGGTATGCCTTGTTTTCAATTATTTTCTCTACCCTGTTTCTTTTTGCGTCCTATGCCTTTACGTGGTTGTTTTTGAAAAATGTGCAAGGAGCACGTTGTGCTACTAATTCCTACAGATGTATAAGGATGGCTTTAGGGTATATGGTGTTGTCCAGTATAGGGCCTTGGGTGCTGGGCGGTATTATGGCCACTTTAGGCACCGACTCGGTTTGGTACCGCATGGCAATCTACTTCTATCTGCACTTTCAATATAACGGATGGATGCTGCTGGGACTCCTTGGACTCTTCATATTTGTGTTAGAGCAACATCAAATTGAACTCCCTCCAAAAGGATTTAAATGGTTTTATTGGTGTTTTAATTGGAGTATTATACTCAGTTTTTTTCTGTCGACCTTATGGGCAAAGCCCCATTTCGTGTTTTATTTGTTAGGGTGCCTCGGAGCCATTTTACAAGTGGCGGCTTTGGTTTTATTTCTAAAAATGCTTTCTAAGACCAGACCTTTGTGGCGCACTTTTTTAACTCAATTTCAACACACCCTAGGGTATATTTTTGCAGTCCTGCTTACGGTAAAAATATCATTACAACTACTCACCGCGTTCCCTTATTTTGCAGATTTGGCCGCAACCTATACAGACTTTACCATTGGCTATTTACATTGGACTTTTTTAGGTGTAGTAAGTATAGGCCTATTTTTACTTTTAGATTACGGTAAATGGATACACATATCTAAAAACATTTTTAGACTCTATTTTATTGGGTTTGTAGGTACTGAAGGACTTATTATGTACAAAGGTCTGGCAGCGTGGTTGGGATTTGGCTTGCCTAAAGGATACTTTAATATGCTTGTGGTTGGTAGTGCCCTTATTGTATTAAGCCTTGTACTTTTACTTCTTCAGCGTACGGCAACGCCAAAAGAGCAGGTAAAAGGGACGTAAAATGTGCCGTATGGAGTACCTTAAAAGAGGCACTCCTTTAGAGACTCAGCCTTGGGGAGAAATATGTTTTTTTCTAATTCGATATACCGCGTTATGTGGGTTTCAAATTGTTGCAATGCCATAAACGTGACATTGTAGTTGTGGCAAGTATCCTTTGGCGCTGGATATTCATGGGTTAGGGATTTCATTTTTTGTAATCTTGTGCGCTGCACTTCGTTTGATGCATATAAGGGTTGTAATGGAGGCAAAATTGTTCCAAAACGATAGTGCGACAACCGAATGCCAACTTGCTTTATCTGTAACAGTTTGTGTAAGGCAGGAAAAATAAGGTGTTCTTCCTCTTTCACATGAACGCTAAGGGCATAGGAAATTTTGCTGAACTGTTTGTGAATCTCAAAAAGGGAAGGCTGGTTGCTACCGTATTTGTTGCATAACGTATGGAGCTGTTGTGTTATGTTTGGAATTTTTTTTAACACATAGCTATGGTAGGTAGCTGTGATAAACGTCATAAGGCTGTCAAGCGGAAATGCGGCAAATTCCTCGCACACAAAAGACGTTGAGGTACGTATTTCATGAATGTCACGAACCAAAGTATGGACATCTTTCTGTCTACAAAAAGGGATATCTACTAAGGTGCAAAGATCATTACTAACACAATCTATCTGCTGTTTTGCGAACAGCGTAGCAATAGGATGGTCAGTAGAAAGTAACTCCATAATACATTTACAAGCCATAGTTCTTGGGTAGGGGTATTTTAGTCTGTCTAAATATAACATATATAAATGATAAAAATATCTTTTTATTGTATATTAAATAAAAATTGATTTTATTTGATGTGCCATTAGGATGTGCCGCATCCTATTAAAATTTACACCATGGATATGCCAAACGATAAAACCACTACGAAACCAGATACAACGGCCGCAGATAGCGTTACTCCAGAAAACGGCCTCAAAAAGAATATCGATTATTTGATGCAAACCAAAAACTGGTGGGGGCCATTGCTATTTATCTTAATTATAAGTGTGGCGGGTGTGGGGTTGATTGGCTTTCAAACCTATAACGACGCACCTCCCATGTCCGGGTTTAAATCGGAAGAGGGTACGGTTTTAATGCATCAATCGACCATAGAAAGGGGGCAGACTGTTTTTCATAAATATGCTTTAATGGAATATGGTTCTTTTTTCGGCGATGGAGCACAAAGAGGTCCCGATTTTACAGCCGAAGCCCTGCACCAGATATTCCTTTACATGAATCAGTATTATGAAGACCAATTGGTAAAGGAAAAGGGGGGTGCCATTACGGCGGTAGACCGAAAATTGATCACCGAACAAGTACGTCAAGAACTAAAGCAAAACAGGTTTGATTCCCGCGATAACTTGGTGGTCTTAAATAAGGCCGGTGTCTATGCACAGCAAGCATTGCAGAACTATTACGTAGGTGTGTTTTTAGGAGAAGATGCATCACCACATTTCCCCTTAAAAAATTACATTCGAAATGAAACAGAAATAAGAGATCTATCGGATTTTTTCTTTTGGGGGGCATGGGTCTGTGTTACAGAAAGACCGGGCGAAGCCTTTAGCTATACCCATAATTGGCCCTATGACAAGGAAGCCGGGAATACACCAACAAGTCCGGTAATGCTATGGAGTGTGCTCGGCCTGCTCGTTTTTGTACTCGCCTGCGGTTTTGTGCTGTATTATATCGGGCAGTACAACCAGCTTTCCAATAAGTTTTTTAAACCATCAAACAACGAGCTTTTAACCATAGAAAAGGTGCGCAACTTTGTACCCTCTATTACCCAGCGCGCTTCCTATAAGTTCTTTTTGGTGGCGATTGTACTTTTTTTAGTGCAAGTGTTAAGTGGTTTTGTTACAATTAATGAGTTTATAGATTATCTCGGCTATTTTGGTATTCATTTATCGGAGGCGTTTCCCATAACCGTTTCTCGTAGCTGGCACCTTATGTTGTCGTTGTATTGGATTTCTACCTGCTGGATTGCCTCTTCTATTTTTATATTGCCCATGTTGGCCAAACAGGAAGTTAAGGGGCAACTACCACTCATAAATACACTTTTTGTAATGCTATTTGTTTTGGTAGCCGGTTCCTTAACAGGGATGGTTTTGGGACCTTTGGGGTATTTGGGCGACGGCTGGTATTTTTTTGGACATCAGGGGTGGGAGTTTGTCGACTTCGGACGGGTGTATCAAGTACTTCTGATGCTTATTTTTATACTGTGGGGCGTGGTCGTATATCGCGGTGTTCGACCAGCTTTTGTAAAAGGACTTCCATGGAATTTACCCAATTGGATTATGTATTCTGTAGTGGGTATTCCTGTATTGTTTATCTCCGGATTTGTAGCCCAACCCGAAACCAATTTTGTCATTGCCGATTTTTGGCGATGGATGGTGATCCATATGTGGGTCGAGGCTTTTTTTGAGGTATTTGTTACCGTAATTGTTAGTTATTTAATGGTGTTGATGGGCCTGGTTAGCCGTAATGCAGCGATTCGGGTCATCTATTTTGCTACACTATTGTTTCTTGGTACCGGATTGCTTGGTATTTCGCATAATTTTTATTGGAATGCAAAACCGGTAGCTACCATGGCCTTAGGCAGTATATTTTCTACGCTGCAATTTGTACCCTTAATCTTGTTAACTGTAGAAGCATGGCGGTTTAAGAATATGCCGCGCATAGCACTAAACGGAATAAAGCCCAGTGAATTGGGCGATTTTGGCTTTCCCGAAGTGTTTTCCTTTTTAATCGCCGTTAATTTTTGGAACTTTTTTGGTGCCGGGGTACTAGGCATCATTATTAACTTGCCCATTATGAATTATTACGAGCACGGCACCTACCTCACGATAAACCATGCACATGCGGCCCTTATGGGTGTTTATGGTAATATATCGCTGGCCGCCATGCTGTTTGCTACTCGATTGTTGTTTAAGTCGGTGCGTTGGAACAAAAAAATAGTAAAATTCGCTTTTTGGTCTATTAATGTGGGATTAATGCTCATGGTTTTACTCGATTTGCTCCCGGCGGGAACCCTGCAGTTGAAATCGGTTATAGAAAATGGTCTATGGTTTGCCCGCTCCGAGGCATTTATAAAAGGAGGTATTTTTGAATCCTTTACGTGGTTTCGTGCCATAGGAGCCTGCGTTTTTCTTTTCGGTGGGGTAGTGCCATTAACTTATTTTATAGTTTCCCGCGCAAAATCCCTTAAAAAACCATCCCATGCGGTATCCGATTTAAGTGATAAATTATAATGAAAGGTCTAAAGTCTAGAGATTTCGGTTTTAAAGGTTTCTTGTTTCAAAGTTTCGATTTAGAAAGGTTTCAAAGTAACGAATCAACAAATAAACAAATCAAAAGATCACGATCAACCAGCAACCAACACTCCATCACTTTAGAAGGGTTTCAAAGTAACGTATCAATAAATAAGCAAATCAAAAGATCACGATCAACCAACAACGGACAACCAACAACCAACACTCGCTCACTCCTTCACATCATCACACGACAACTCCATCACTTTAGCAAGGTTTCAAGTTAACGAATCAACAAATAAGTAAATCAAAAGAATACGATCAACCCACAACGGACAACGGACAACCAACAACTTTAGAAAGGTTTCAAATTAACGAAATCAACAAATAAACAAATCAAAAGAATACGATCAACGGACAACCAGCAACGGACAACCGACAACCAACAACTTTAGAAGGGTTTCAAGTTAACGAATCAACAAATAAGTAAATCAAAAGAATACGATCAACCCACAACGGACAACGGACAACCAACAACTTTAGAAAGGTTTCAAATTAACGAAATCAACAAATAAACAAATCAAAAGAATACGATCAACAAACAACCAACAACCAACAACTTTAGAAGGGTTTCAAAGTAACGAATCAACAAATAAGCAAATCAAAAGATCACGATCAACTGACAACGGACAACCAGCAACCAACACTCCATCACTTTAAAGGGGTTTCAAAGTAACGAATCAACAAATAAGCAAATCAAAAGAATACGATCAACCAACAACGGACAACCAGCAACTAACACTCGATCACTCCATCACTTTAGAAAGGTTTCAAAGTAACGAATCAACAAATAAGCAAATCAAAAGATCACGATCAACCAGCAACGGACAACCAGCAACTAACACTCGATCGCTCCATCACTTTAGAAGGGTTTCAAAGTAACGAATCAACAAATAAGCAAATCAAAAGATCACGATCAACCAGCAACTAACACTCGATCACTCCATCACTTTAGAAGGGTTTCAAAGTAACGAATCAACAAATAAGCAAATCAAAAGAATACGATCAACCAGCAACGGACAACAACCAACCAACACTGTTCATAAGTTTTTTAATAACTCCATTTCTACCTTGCTATACTTTTTGATTAGGTATTGTAATTTTAAAATGATAAAAAGATCATTAAATATGTATTGTTACGACTTTAAAGTAGTGTTGCAAGAGGTGCCTGGCGAAATAAGTTTATGCTTCAGTATTTCAGGTTGTCCGCTGCGTTGCAGGGGTTGTCATTCTCCTTTTTTATGGAAAGAAGGTGCCGGAACTAAAATGACTGCCGATGGTTATGCCGATATCCTACATCGCTATTTTGGTTTTGCCACCTGTGTGGTTTTTATGGGGGGCGAATGGCACCCCGAGGAACTTATAGCGCATCTAAAGATGGCCAGAGAAAGAGGATATAAAACCTGTTTATATACGGGTAAGGAGCAGGTTAATGCTCGGCTTCTGGAACAACTTACATGGGTAAAGACGGGTTCTTGGCGTAGCGAGCTGGGAGGATTAAAGAGTGCCACCACCAATCAAAAATTTATAGAGGTTAAAAACAATAAAATTTGCAATCATTTATTCATCCAAAACTAAAAACACATGATCCGACTAACAAATGAACAATTGACCCGTAAAATAGAATTTATCTCGCACTATCTGCATTCCAAAAATGCGGCTGACGGCTCCAAATTGGATGCGAATGCCAATGTCACTTCCAAAAATATAGCCACCATGGAGGCAGAGCTAAATAAGGACATTAATATACAAGTAAATCGGGAATTGGTACGGCAAAAAATAGCATCCCTTTTTGGCGAAGACCTCGCCGAGGAGTACATACGGCAGATAGAAGCGCATGAGATTTACGTACATGACGAAACCTCCCTTAAGCCATACTGTGCCTCTATTAGCATGTATCCTTTTTTACTAGATGGTCTTACCAAATTGGGAGGCGAAAGTAGGGCTCCCAAACATTTGGAGAGTTTTTGCGGAGAGTTCGTTAACTTGGTTTTTGCGGTAAGTTCGCAATTTGCAGGGGCACTGGCCACCGTGGAATTTCTTATGTATTTTGATCATTTTGCGGCCAAGGACTACGGAGAGGACTACCTTGCAACGCACCAACAACTCATTGCCAACCACTTACAGCACGTGGTCTATGCTGTGAATCAGCCCGCCGCCGCTAGGGGGTATCAATCGGTTTTTTGGAATATTTCCCTCTATGACGAAGCCTATTTTAATAGCATGTTCGGCGATTTTGTGTTTCCCGATTTGGTAAAACCCCAATGGCATCGTGTAAAAGAACTCCAAGCTTTCTTTATGGAATGGTTCAATGCCGAACGCAAAAAGGCCATTCTCACCTTTCCCGTGGTTACTGCGGCCATGCTCACCAAAAATGGGGCACCTTTGGATGCCGAATTTACAGCACTGTGCGCCAAAGAACTGAGCGAGGGTAACTCGTTCTTTGTGTACCAGTCGAAAAATGCGGACAGCCTAGCTTCTTGTTGCCGTTTGCGCAACGAAATTAGCGATAAGACGTTTAGCTATTCTTTGGGGGCCGGTGGTGTTGCCACGGGATCCATCAACGTGATTACCTTGAACATGAACCGCCTGGTACAGCAAAATGCCAATATTGTGGACGAGGTGCGCAAAGTGCATAAATACCAGGTGGCCTTTCGGAAACTGATCGATGAATACGATATGGCGGGAATGCTCCCCGCGTATAAGGCGGGTTATATTTCCCTGAACAAACAGTTTTTAACGGTTGGCATCAACGGTATGGTGGAAGCGGCAGAGAGCAAGGGCATATTGGTGGGCAACAACCAAAAGTATAAAGATTTTGTGAATGGCTATCTTAAATTGATCTATGACGAAAACAGGGCTGCCAAAGACCTATATGGATACATGTTCAATACCGAATTTGTGCCTGCCGAGAATTTAGGGGTCAAGAATGCCCAATGGGATCGTGCCGACGGCCTGTTTGTGCCACGCGATTGCTACAATTCCTATTTTTATGTAGTAGAGGATGACAACACTAATGCGTTGGACAAAATAATGTTGCACGGAAAAGAGACCATCACCTATTTGGACGGCGGCTCTGCCCTGCATTTAAACCTAGCGGAAACCCCCAATAAAGAGGGATATATAAAACTGCTGCATGCTACCGCAAGGGCCGGATGCAATTATTTTTGTTTCAATGTGCGTATTACGATATGCAATGAATGTGGGCATATCGACAAACGTACCCTATATCAATGCAGCGATTGTAAATCCCGAAATGTGGATCATGCCACAAGGGTCATCGGGTACTTAAAGCGGGTTTCTGCGTTTAGCTCCGGAAGACAAAAAGAACACGCCTTACGGCATTACCATAGGGATCAGCGGGAAAATGGTATCATGCGCAAAAGAGCTTCCATTTTGGTGGGGAACAAACAGACCTGTCAGGTATAGGTTCTTATGGCGGAATAGTGGTTTTTCAATCTGTGCTTAGCGGGTCAATCCTCTAAGTCAATTCCCTTTAAAGAGATCAGGGTCCTTTCTTTTCGATTTCCAGCGCAAGTTGCGAAATGGTCTTGTCCTTAAAATCGGCCAGTATTTTTTTCTTGAACGGTGCTACAATATAATGTGCGGGACAGGGATTTTGGTCGTTGCATTTGGAAAGTCCCAAAAAACAGGCATTGAACTTATGGGTGCCATCTATGGCGATGATTACGTCCCAAACGGACATCGTTCTGTTTTGCCCGTCCGATAGCAAGGATTTGCACCATAAATCTGTACTATCGGGTAAAGTTTACATTTGTGGCGATTACCATCGTTTTACCAATAGCACTGCCAATTTATTTTTCAAATGGGCTTGTGACACTAAAATGTCATGGTAGCCCTTTAAGGGGCGTATTCATCCAATAGCCATTAATCGAATCAAGGGTTATTTTTTTAATGTTATTTTGGAATATTGGTTTTGTTTTGTCCATATAAAGACCTCCTTTCCCCTCATTATTCCCTGAAAATATGGTCTTCTGCGCAAAGAACTCCCTGATTTGTAGATAGGTCTTTTTTTGTGAATATCCTAATGTATTTCCATTTATATCCTTTAATCCCTTTATTTTGTAGACAATGGATTCAGAGTCCAACTCTTTCGAGCTATTTTTGACTAGGCCAAAAAATAAACGCTCCTCTTTCTCTGTTTTGAACATGGGTTTTAATCTCACCTGCTTTTCATTCTTGTGATTGAATAGCACTTTCAGAGGAATTTTTTTTTCTTCAAAATATAATTCGTATTGTGTGGGATCTTTGGTGGATTCAATATCCAAAGGATTATTGAAATAAAGCCAAATTTCTTTTTTATCCATATCAATCACAAAGTTATCCAACATGAAAACTGGCGGCATTCTTGTCATAAAGTTATTGCTAAAAGATAGGTAGTTCAGGTACATTTTATTCCGTTGAGGCCTATACTCGGAATTAACCTCGAATATTACATCCCTTTTCCTTGTATCTGATCGGTTGTCTCCTGTGGTTTCTTTATCATTCAAATAGTATATGCCATATCGTAATCTATAAATGGCATAATCCTTTTTGGAAATCAAAATGTTACCGTAAGCCGTTATATTTGTCTTGCTCGTCTCAAAGTTGATCGAATATAACCATAAACCATCAAGAAAAACATCATTCCCCATAGAAAAAGTGTGGTTTGGAAGAAGATCTCGCTTCATTACTCCTATAAAAGAATAGGAGCCATAGTCGTAATTTCGAATGGCATCATGCACTCTAAGAATGACCAGCTCGTTGCCATCATAGGGCGAGAGATATCCATTTTCTATTATTTTGCTATGGTTTTCGTAGTTGTAGGCTAAGCTTGAAATACTATCCCTGGGAAAATCATGGTTTTTTACAAAACGATATATTTTGTAATTGGTAGTTTTTAAGTCCTTCTTGCCAAACCCTCTATCTTGTATCTCGATAATAGATTCATTAAGATTAATGTACTTGCTCCCATCTTTTTGATAATCACGGTAATACCCAACTATTGCAAATGGAGCTTTTGGATAATTATCGGGTATGCTCCTTATGGCTCTTCTTACAATTTTTTTTGCAAGAACTTTACTGACATACCCTGTTACAGTGGTTTCCTGCAATTGATGGATTTTGGGCCGGAGGTAGACCATATTGACTTCATTCTCCCGAAGAGTGTCCAAAGTCATTGTAATGGTCTCATATCCCATGGATGATATCAGTAGTGCGTCATTATACTTCTTAAAATCCAAGGGTATTCTAAAACTACCGTCCTCATTTGAAATCACACCTTTGGCCATACCTTTTAGCACTATGCTCGCAAAAACCACAGGCTCCTTGGTGTCCAAATCAATTAGACGTCCAACTATGTAATCTTGTGAAAATAAAGTTAAGGGGTTGGTCAACAATAGAGCCAACAAAATCAGTTTCTTCATCTCTTTTTACCCATTATGGAGGTTTGTAAGAAAAAAATTGAGAAAACATTCGTCTTTTTATTCTCTAAAAGATGTTTTAGTTGTAGGTTCAAGTTCTTAGTGCTTCGTCCATTAATCTAATTTATAAAAAAAAGCAGTTTTATTTGTTTATAAAACCTTTTTAACATTTAGCTCGGGCAGGCAAAAGGAACACGCCTTACGGCATTACCATAGGGATCAGCGGGAAAATGGTATCATTCGCAAAAGACCTTCCATTTTGGCGGGGAGCCAACAGGCCTGTCAGGTAAAGGTTCTTATGGCGGACTAAGTGCATTTCAATCTATAAATTCGCCGACCCTTGGGGTCGGGGTGGCAGTATTTAATTTTACCACTTAAAAACTACAATATCAGTATATTACTATAATTAGTATCTTTGGGTAACCGAATAGGTAACCAATGTCTCGATTGTACTTACTGGTTAAAAGCAAAAAGAATTTTGCTATTAAATCCCCAAAAGGGCATATAATTTTAGGAATCAAACCACCCAAGAGGGGAATCAGGTACTACAGAGTTTGCCAAATCTTAGCCCGTAACTTTACGCATGGATTCTTTGCGGTTTTTGTAGTGTTCGGGCAGATAAACGTAAAAAAAACGCATAGGGCGCAACCTACCCGATTATTACTATTCTTTTTGAGCTTTTACTAAAAACATCCTGATTTTATCGACTTCAAAAGGGTTTTTACTAAAAAAATAGCTATAACCTTGAACTTAAAATTCACACGACATTAATAATCAGTTATTTAAACAAAAACTAAAACCATAACCTGGCTTTAGCGTGTTACCCTCCTGCTTTTTTATTCCGCCAAAGATGGACAAAAATTTCAAACAACAAACCTGTTGATGAATCCTTAAATGATCTTGGTGCATTTAAAGCGATTTAAATGCATTAAATTAGTAAACCTGAATTAGAAATATTATAACTTGGTTCTATATATTTAAATTGTGGGTAATATTCAGAATCTATCATCATTAATAGTAAATCGTCTTTTTGAATGAAATGAAAAAACTATACGTAATAGCCGGTTGCAATGGAGCAGGGAAAACCACCGCTTCTTATACAATTTTACCGGAGATTCTTGATTGTAAAGAATTTGTCAATGCAGATGAAATCGCTAAAGGAATTTCTCCTTTTCAGCCAGAAAAGGCCGGAAGAGAAGCGGGTCGGTTAATGTTGAAAAGAATTAAAAGAATGTTAGCATCAGGAGAAAATTTTGCCTTTGAAACTACGCTTTCAACTAGAAGCTATGTTCAGTTTATTGATAGCGCAAAGGAAATGGATTATCAGGTGACTTGCTTGTTTTTCTGGCTAAATTCGGAAGAATTGGCCATTTCAAGGGTGGAAACAAGAGTAAAAGAAGGAGGTCATCACATACCGGAAGATGTTATAAGGAGGAGGTATAAAAGTGGTCTTAAGAATTTTTTCAATCTATATCTTGACAAGGTGGACAACTGGCTATTTGTAAACAATTCAGGTGACACATATGAAATTATAGCTGAAGGAGCGTTGAACGAAGAAACAACTAATAATGTAGAACAATGGGAAGAATTAAAACGGAATTACTATGGGAACTAAAGAACAGCTGAAAGAGGAACGGGATAGAATAGTCAAAGGCCTAGAAGAAACTTACAGAAGGCTTATCGAATACAAAAAGCAAAAGAAAAGTCCGATGATAGTAGTTAGGAACGGAAAAATTGTAGCGGTGGATGCGAATGAAATACAACCCACAACATTGTATAAGCGTAATTCTGGCTGAATGGCTAAAATTCGTTGGCACCTAGATCGAGGCTCTTTAAACGTAACTTAATGACGATTAAATATAATTTCAAATCCCGCTTGGCGGGTCAATCTAAAGATTCTCCGACCCTTGGGGTCGGGGTTTCCGCTTTACCTCTCCTTTGGAGCGATCGGAACTGTCTTTTTGCAGTTCCGGGTGAGGTAAAATATAAAATTGCGGTTTTTAGCTCCCTAGGCCTCGGGATCAAAATGAAACCGGCGAAACCTGCCCTGAGTTTATCGAAGGGGTACCCCTATGGCTTGCCTCGGGGATAGTCGGTTTCAAGAAATTTTTTATTCCTCTAGGTCAAGTCCCTTTAAGGAAATTAGGGTGCCTTTTTTTTCCACTTCCAAGGCAAGTTGGGTAATGGTTTTGTCCCTAAAATCGGCCAGTATTTTTTTCTTGAAGGGCGCCACCACATAATGTGCAGGACAGGGATTTTCATCATTGCATTTGGAAAGGCCCAAAAAACAGGCATCAAATTTATGGGTGCCATCTATGGCGATGATCACATCCCAAACAGACATCGTTCTGTTTTGCCCGTCCAGAAAAAAACCGCCACCAGGGCCTTTAGTAGAGGAAATTATTTTATTGGTGGTAAGTGTACGCAACAACTGTGCTAAAAAAGGTTGCGGGGTCTCTAAAGCTTCCGCAATTTTTTTCACTCCAATTTTACGTGTTTCATCACTGTACAGGGCCAGGTATAGAATGGCTCGTATGGCATATTTAGCAGCGTTGGATAGCATAGGTATCGTCTTTAACACCAAAGGTAATAAAAAGATGTTTTTATATTATTTGTGGCACATGATATTTATAGCAAAAGCATAAAGCGTTATATTTGCATTTAAAGTAGTATTTAGGGAGTACAATGGAGGTAAAAGCAAAGATTAAAGCACTTAAAAAGGTAAAAAAGGCCGTAGTATTGGCACATTATTATCAACGCCCGGAAATTCAGGAAGTGGCCGATTATGTGGGCGATAGTCTTGGGCTTTCCCAACAAGCAGCCCAAACCGATGCCGATATCATTGTTTTTGCGGGGGTACATTTCATGGCCGAAACAGCAAAAATCCTGAATCCTACCAAAAAGGTGGTACTGCCGGACCTGAATGCGGGCTGCTCTTTGGCAGATTCCTGTCCCCCGGAAGCCTTCCGTCGTTTGGTGGAAGCACACCCCGATCATGTAGTGATCACCTATATTAATTGCTCGGCAGAAATAAAAGCGATGAGCGATTTGGTCTGTACCTCTTCCAATGCTGTAAAAATTGTGGAATCCATACCCAAGGAAACGCCCATCATCTTTGCGCCGGACAGGAATTTGGGCAATTACATCATAAAACAAACGGGCAGAGATATGTTGCTGTGGGATGGCAGTTGTGTGGTGCACGAAGCATTCTCTATCGACAAGTTATTAAAACTGCACAAAGAACATCCGGATGCGGTGATCATCGCACATCCCGAGTCGGAGGCACATCTATTGAAAACGGCAACCTATGTGGGCTCCACAGCGGGGATGATAAGTTATGTAAACGCACATCCCAACGAAAAATTCATCGTGGCCACAGAGGCCGGTATCTTGCACGAAATGCAAAAGCAGGTACCCCATACCGTTCTGATTCCCGCCCCGGCAGAGGAAGATAATACTTGTGCTTGCAGTGAGTGCGGCTATATGAAGGTGAATACCCTACAGAAATTATACGACTGTTTGTTATCTGAAACTCCGGAGATACACGTAGCCGAAAATATTCGTAAAAGGGCATTGCTGCCCATAGAGCGCATGTTGGCGCTTTCCAAATAGCCCTACAACAATGATAGCAACAGATTATTTGGTCATTGGTTCGGGGATTGCGGGGTTGACCTTCGCCGTAAAAATGGCCGAAAAATGCAAAGACCAATCCGTCGTCATCGTAACCAAAGGGAACGAGGAAGAATCCAATACCAAATACGCTCAAGGCGGTGTAGCTGCTGTAAGGGATTTTAAGATCGATTCCTTTCAAAAACATATTCAAGACACCCTAATTGCCGGCGATGGGCTATGCGATGAAAACGTGGTGGACATGGTGGTTCGGCAAGGCCCAAAAAGACTGAACGAGTTGATGCAGTGGGGCGCCAATTTTGATTTGGATCGCAGTGGCAATTTAGATTTGGGTAGGGAAGGAGGCCATTCGGAACACCGTATTGTACACCACAAAGATCTTACCGGCTACGAAATTGAGACCGCCTTGTTGCGACGCATGCATCAACTGCCCAATATCACTATGTTAAACCATCACTTCGCCATCGACCTTGTCACAGAGCATCAATTGGGGATACCCCCTGCCGAGGCATTACGTTGTTATGGAGCCTATATATTAGATCAAAAAACAGGAAAAATACACACCATACAGGCCGGGATTACACTTTTGGCAACCGGGGGCATTGGCCGGGTATACGGACATACCACAAACCCCGAAATTGCCACCGGAGATGGCATTGCCATGGCTTATAGGGCTAAAGCAAGAATTAAGGACATGGAGTTTGTGCAATTTCATCCTACCGTATTTTACGATCATAAAGAAGGGCAATCGTTTTTAATTTCGGAAGCCGTCCGCGGTTTTGGTGCCTATTTGCGAAATAGTGAAGGACAACGGTTTATGTTAGATTATGACCCCAGAGGCGAATTAGCTTCAAGGGATATTGTATCTAAAAGTATAGACAACGAGCTAAAGAAGTCCGGTGAACCTTGTGTGTTTTTAGATGCTACTCATATGGATATGATCGCTTTTAAGAAGCATTTCCCCTCCATTTATAAGGAATGCGCCAAAAGAAATATTTTGGTGGCGAAAGATTGGATTCCTGTAGTGCCGGCATCCCACTATTTGTGCGGTGGTATTATGGTAGATACCCACGGAAGAACCTCCATACGCCATTTGTTTGCAGGTGGAGAATGTGCCCGTACCGGATTGCATGGCGCCAACAGATTGGCATCGAACTCCCTTTTGGAGGCCTTGGTCTATGCCCACAATAGCTGCAAATATATTCTTGCTGCATCAGAAAATAGTCCCAAAATCCGTATTCCGGAATGGAATGATCAAGGTACTGTGATTGCCAAAGAGCGCATCCTAATAAAGCACAATACAAGAGCGCTTCAGGCTTTAATGCAGGACTATGTGGGTATTGTGCGCAGCAACCAACGCCTCAGTATCGCCTTTACTAAATTGGAAGTCATTTATAAGGAAGTTGAGGCCTTATACAAGGCGTCCAAAGTAGATACTTCACTTTGCGAATTGCGGAATATGGTGAACGTGTCGTATTTAATTATAGCACAGTCCCGAGAAAGAAAGGAAAATAGGGGAGGTTTTTACAATGTAGATCATGAACCTCGTTTGTTGTAATGCGAAAAATAGGGGATGTAGTACATAGGATTCATGATAAAGGTTCTCTACGTACCTGTTTTTGTTAGCTATGGAAGTATAGCACTAAAAAAAATCATACTGTCCTCGAAACCACCAAGGGATATAGTGATGAAAATGGTGCGTGGGTCATCTTGCAACAAAAGGTAGTACATGGTACGCATTTGTTGTGCACCTCTATGAACACCATTGTTAGGCTAATTTCAATGCGTGTTGTGGGCGGAAATGGCATCTCATCTTTTTCTATCGGGAGGCAGATAGGGTACAGTTCGATTTGCTGAAACACGAGAAAGGCTTTTAAAACCGACAAAATTAACGGGTTAACCGTATTAAAACACTGTTTTGCAACAATTTTTAGTATCGCTCGTAGGTTACCGTTAATTTTAGTCGCACAAGATGAATGGTATATCATGCTAAAAATCACCCAATTAATTTTCCTTGTATGTACTTTAACTACAATAACAAAACTTGTAGCGCAGGATACGTTTAGAGATGTGTTTGCCATACAAGCGTACTTCAATAATAATGGAACGCATAATTTTGCCACGAACTGGATTGAGGCAAACGATAATAACGCTGCTGCAAGTGGTTTTATAAATATTGATGCGGGTAATCAGGAACTTCGGTTTTTTTATTTATGGGATGAAAATATTAGAAGATCTGCGGACCTGAGTGCTTATGCTTCCGCCACACTCTCTTTTGATTGGCGCACCTCCAGTTTGGAAGCGGGCGAAACTTTGGCAGTACAGGCATCCGTCAATGGGTCTACATTTACCACCTTGGCTACGTTTGGCGGTTCACAAAGCGGCACCTTTAGTCAAGATATTTCTGCCTACATTTCGGCTAATACTACAATACGTTTTCAAAAGGGTGGTGCAAACTGGAACCAAAATAACGACCGAGCATTTATAGATAACGTTACTATTACGGCTGCGTTGCCGCAGGTAGATACAGATGGTGATGGCATTCCGGACACTGTAGATTTGGATGACGACAACGACGGTATTCCGGATACCGAAGAATATTGCACTACAGCTAGCGCTGCTTTTTTGGTTTCTGCCGATGTAGGAGCGCGTTCCGTAACCATAAACCATACTGATACCGGCTATTTGCGTCTCAACTTTTCGTCTATGGACAATTCTTTTCAACTTACCATAAACGGAATTTCAGTGCATCCTTCGGTTTTTGAGTTCGAGAATGGCGCTTTAGGGGCGGGTGAGGAATACTTCGTTTTCGATTCCGATGGTGCTTTTATTAATTCGCCTTGGGTAGCCAATTCCAATGGGTTGCCCCGATTACAGTTGGTGGTAGATGCTTTAGGGCAGGTGAGCCTATACGGCACGCGTACTACCGGAGCCACAACGCTAGAACGGATGCGGTCGCAAGCGTCTACACCCTTTTCTACGATTACATGGGTGCCGGGAAGCAACAATACCTTTGTGATTACGAATCAACAAGGCCCGGGACCGGAAGGCTTTACGGGCGATTTCTTAGCGAGTGCCATTTGCGATACGGATGGCGATGGCATAAGCAATGAAAAGGATTTAGATTCTGATAATGACGGTATCTACGATATTGTAGAATCGGGAGTGTTAAATGTGTCGGGGGTTACTGATGCAAACAACGACGGAAGAATCGATGGAGCTATGGCCGCTTTTGGCGCCAACGGATTGTTTAATGCCATAGAAGATAATGATTTTGAGTTTGCCAATCTTACGTATGCCGTTTTAGATTCTGATGGGGATGGAATTACAGATCCGTATGAATTAGATGCAGATGGCGATTCTTGTTTTGATGTGGTAGAAGCCGGGTACACAGATCTGAATCTTGATGGCATTTTAGGGCCGCTACCGGTTTTGGTGGACAGCCAAGGCAAAGTAACTAGCGGCTCAGACGGATATACCACCCCCAATGATATGAATGTCAATTCCCTGTTCGATTTTCAGGAAGCGGGGATGGCGCCAACCATAACGTCTCAACCCGTAAATGCAGTTACCTGCCCTGGATGTGTAACAACAATGACAGCAACTTCTTCCGGAAATATGTTTCAATGGCAATTATTTGATGGAGCAAACTGGAATGATCTGACCGATTCCGGAATGTATTCTGGCACGGCTACCACTACCTTAACGATAACCGCGCCAAGTACTACCGACACTAATGGTCAATATCGTGTTTTAATTAGAGATGATTCGTTTTTTTGTGGCGAAACCGTGTCTTCCGTGGCTACACTACGTATTCAAGTGAATACAGTGATTTCGAACCGAAGAATTACGTATAGGGTAAACAAAAATTAATTTTTTGAGGTTACGAGGGGTTGTGTATAATATGATGCGGAACGCAGTTCATAATATACGATGCGCTGGCACATAAAAGTACGTGGAACTTTGCGACCTATAGAAACAAAAATCGGAAGAAACAGCATCTCAGAGCAATAGCAATCACCTCGTAACATCCTTTTTCATAGATCGAAGCGGTTTTAGAAGCACGCTACGGTAAGGCTCTTCTTGTGCGTAAGGAAGGATGTATGCCTTCGTCAAAATAAAAGATTGAAATAAACAGAGAGGAAATCCCTTTGTGGTTTGCTACTCATAGAGAAATGTCTGCATAGTGCAAAAATAAATTCATTTTATGGAACAAAAGCACCCGCTGCCACCCTTTACAGAAGAAACGGCCAAACAGAAAATACAGCTCGCAGAAGATGCTTGGAACAGTAAAGATCCTGAGCGGGTTGCTTTGGCCTATACGCTAGATAGTGAATGGAGAAACCGCAACCTCTTTATAAATGGGCGAGAAGAAATTATTCGTTTCCTTTCTGACAAATGGAACAAGGAACAGCATTATAAATTAAAGAAATCATATTGGGCGCATATTGAAAACCGAATTGCTGTACGTTTTGAATATGAGTATCAAGATAGGGATGGCCAATGGTGGCGTGCCTATGGCAACGAAAATTGGGAATTCGATAGAAACGGATTAATGCAAAAACGTTTTGCCAGTATCAATGATGTGGCTATTTCGGAAACAGACAGACGGCTGTAAAGATCTATAATCAAAAGGACTACGGTAAATAGCCCGGGCTACATTTCTTCAAAAAAGGATACCTTTTCTAAAAAAGACGGGAAAGTTAAAGTCTTGCTAAACCTACCTCACAAAACTAAACAATTGCTTAGTTTTGTGAGGTAGGTTTAGATAATGGCTAGAAAAAAAGAATATATAGAAGCCGAAGTAGCCGAAAAAGCAATGCATCTTTTTTGGGAAAAGGGCTATGAAGGGACTACCATGCGGGATTTGGAAGGGCGTTTAGGCATTAACCAATTTTCCATTTATGCCAGTTTTAAAAATAAGCAGGGCTTGTTGCAGGAGGCGGTTTCGTTGTATGAAAAGCACATCACCTCCTATTTGCTAAAGGATTTAGAAGATTCTACAGGCGATATCACGGACATCGCTACGTTTTTTTACAGGTTTGTCCAATTTGTACGGCATTCGGATGACAAGGGGAAAGGCTGTTTCATGATCAATACGCTGCAAGAATTGAAGGAAGAGGATGAAGTTTTGAAAATGGAGATTACCAGATTTACAGCAACTATAAAATCCTTATTCCAAGGTGTACTTCAAAAGGCCAAGGCCAATGGACAGCTAAGGGCAGAAGTGGATGTACATGCTTATGCCAATTATCTTATGGGTGTTTTGCAGGGATTATCTACCGCCAGCAAGCACTTTTCCTCAAAGGAGTTAGATGACTTTATTACACTTTCGGTAAAAAGCTTGGTGTAATGAGGGCAATGCTACAGGCCATTTTCCAAAAGTCTGTGATCCGAAGATCGCTAAAAACAAGCATGTTTGTAGGGATCATTTTAAGCCTTATCAATTGTTGGGAACCGTTGGTTGCGCTCGATGTGCAGCAAATACCATGGCTAAAAATTATAATGAATTTTATGGTTCCCTATTTAGTAGCCTCTTTTTCCATTGTAGGATCTGATAAAAATAGAAAAACAGAAGTTTAATTAAAATAGATAGAAAATGAATGAAGTAAAAGTAGAAGGACTAGAACCTAAAACGATAGAAAATGCCCATCCGGTTGCGGCTGAAATATTGGAAAAAACTAAAAAAGCAATGGGTGTAGTACCCAATATGTATGCCGGGATGGCCATAAATCCATCGTTGTTAGATTCTTACGCCTATGCCTATAATTCTTTTAGAGCGCATTCCGGATTTTCATCCGTAGAACAAGAAGTTATTTTACTTTCTGTAGCGGTAGAAAACAACTGCGATTATTGCGTAGCTGCACATAGTTTTGTGGGCGATAAAATGAGTGGCGTACCCACGGAAATTACAGATGCCATTAGAGATGGCAAGCCTGTGTCCGACAAGAAACTAGCGGCTTTGAGCACCTTTTCTAAAATTATGACATCAAGTCGTGGCAATGCCACACAGGAAGAAATCGATGCCTTTTTGGCCGCCGGTTATACTCCGGAGCATGTGTTGGGTGTCATTACAGGGATTGGGGTAAAGACGTTTAGCAATTATTTTAATCATATAAATCATACCGAGGTAGATGCCATGTTTGCTTCCAGAGCTTGGAAGAAGCATTAAAAGCGCCCTTTACATCAATAGTATCCCCTATTATTTGCTCTATTGGATGAATCAACGATTAAGGTTGGTATCTAAAGAACAGTAAAAGGGGATATTGCTATTTATGTTCCTTTTTGTAATGCGCTTGCAAAAAATCCTCCGCATAATCATTACTAAGATCGCGTATTACGGTATGTATGTGATTGGCATTGTTTTGAGTGTTATCAAATTCTATAAGTAACATAGGGCCATGAATGCGGTAGTAGTGCGCTACCCCTTCTTTTAAACTTCCGGCCCACGCAAAATGAAGATTTTCCATACCTGCGTTTTCTATTTTTTTACGAAAGCGTTCCGAAAATTCAAAAATATAATTTCCGATATACACGTTCAACAAGGCATCAAATATCTTTTGTTGGGTAGGGTTGAGGTTGCCGTAAGAAATGCCGGTTAGGGCGATGCCTTCTACTTTTCGCTTGTTTTCTGTGATGATTTCTGCGGGTGCCACATCTGAGAATTTGGCTTTTTTTAATTGCGTTTCATTTAGAGAATTGACCAATGCAAACCCAAGTTCACTTTCTTTTTTTAAAACTTGTTTGCCCTGTTCCTCTTCAATACGTACAATACCCGGGTTGGATCCCAAAAAAAAGGGCGTACCGGAAATAATGTTCCCGTCACCGGAGGTAAAATTCAAGGAAATATGATGCCCTTCAAACCGCCAACCCCAAGGATTTGTGGGCGACGGAGTTCCAAAAATGCTGAAATGGTAGTTCAACGGATCGCGCCGTAACTTGCCGTCGGGCATAAGGTAGTTGTTATTTTCTATAAGGATCAACACGTTTTCTAATTGTTGAATCTCATTTGTTTTTCGGTATCCTTCCTTGCTTAAAGTAGCCCTAAGGAGCTGTATTGCGGCACTTTTTTGGGTTTCGTTAAACTCGTGAAAAGTAAGCCCTTTCCTTGGAATGGGTACGTAATTCATATTAAAACGTTCGGTATCGTCTATAGGAAAAACAGTCTGCGAACGCAATTCGGCAGGGAGTGTTTGGAGAAAGGTGTTGGCTTTTGCGGAAAGATCCTGAGCCCTAAGATAACCTATAATGGTCATGCCTAAAATGGCGCAGAGTACTATTTTTTTGCACATGTCTTGTTTACTTTGGGTTGATTGGTTTGGCGATGATTTATGGTTACTGTCAGAAAGATACAACTATAATTTTAATGTTGCTATCCTAGGCTTTGCACAACACAATTTGACACAAAACTCCTTAGTACGTATATTTTTGAATATGATTTTAACTAGGAGTATATAATGGGCTGTACTAATAGACCTATGATTCCCTTTTTAAGATCGGATTTTTGTTTGGCCAAGGGGACACAAAAATGGAAATTTTGATTGCGAATGCTGTTAAGAGGTGGCTAGGGGCAGTAATTTTTCCTTCAGGACAGTGCGCATAAAATCGATTTCACGAAGTGCTTTTTCAGTAAAATTAAATAGGCTTAGAGCCCGATCCAGATTTTGGTTTTCATAGGCCACCTTATAGTAGCGATTGTTGTTGAGGTAGTCTGTAAGGGCACGCAGACCGTGTATAAAGGGCATAAAGGCAGCCCCCAAAGGTAAAAGATCGATTTCTTTTTGTGTTAAAAAGGCGCCATTGGCCTGTAGTCCCTCCACAAAGGCGGTAAATAACTGCGGATCAAACCGTATTTTAAATAGGTCTTTTTCGTCCTCGTTGGCCGGGTTTACAACGGTTCGGATGGCATCCCCGAAATCGTAGTAAAAGTACCCTTTCATAAGGGTGTCTAGATCAATAAGGCACAGTGCCTTTTGCGTAGCGGTAGAAAATAGAATGTTGTTTAGTTTGGTATCGTTATGACAAATACGGACCGGAAAATTAGCTTCATGTAGTTTTTCTAAAATTTGTAGCGTTTTTTTTGCAAATATAATGCCCTCGTTTGCTTGATGTAATTTGTCCGGTTGTGCCATTTCCAAAGCTTCCCAGAATTCTGTCTTGCGCCATTCCAGATCATGAAAACGGGGAATGGTGTCCACGTAATCTTCCACGTTGGTATGCTCCAAAAGTTGGTGGAATTTTCCAATAATGCGCCCTGCTTCAAAAGCGACACCAACATCGGTAGTGGTATTGTATGCTGTACTTTCTTCAATATACGTCATTAATCGCCAATATCCTGAATCTTGGCAAAAGGGCATACCAGATGTTGTTTTTACTAAGGAAATCCGGGTATAATCCGGTGCATTTAAGCGGTGCAGTGCATGGTCTATATTTCCCATTAATCCGGGGACATCCTTAAAAACCAAATGGTTTATACGTTGCAGGATGTATTTGGGTTTGGTATCCTCTACCACCAAATAGGTGTCGTTAATGAACCCTTGATGCAGCCCTTTAAAGCGATACTTTTTCTGCGGTAAGGTAAAATGGGCTAAGATGCGATTTAATGGCGCTTCATTCACAACGGTTCCCTATTAATTCCATAACGGAGAGCTATATAAACCATTTTGTGTCATTTCCGCTAAACTATCAACAGCCATGACTCTATCACTAGCATAGGTTACTCCAAACCATTTGCCCTTGGAAGGAAGTACGTGTACCGTTGTTTTTCCGCTTTGTACCATTTCCTGAATTACGAATGGAATGTAGATTTCTCCTTTATCTAAATTTTCACCCTTTGCGAAAAAGGTTCTTAAATCGTCTTCAATAACCTCAAATAGGGAGGGTCTGCAAATCCAATAATTCATACTCACCAGTTCGTTGCCGGTATATTCCGTGGCAGAATCTAAATCTACCACCTTATCTTCCTGCCATTGTAACTGGGTTCGTTCTTTTACAGATAATAACACATTGGAATGATCTGCGGTACAAACGCCTCTGGAAACAGAACCATGTTCGGAAAGTGTGTCTTTAAGGGTATAACCTACAAGCGCGAAAGCATCTTTATGGGCCGTGTTTTGCATAAAGTCCGCAGCACTTTTAAAGGCAGGTTTGCCGTAATAATCATCGGCATTTAGGACTACGAAAGGGGTTTTAATGACCTTTCTTGCCGTCCATACGGCATGTGCGGTACCCCAGGGTTTTTGCCGTTCTCCAGTATAGGCAACACCATTGGGGAGGTCGGTGAGTTCTTGCGCAAGGACATCGAGCTTAATGTTTTTGGGTAGTCTGTCCGACAAGTGGTTTTGCAAGAAATCTACATTTTCTTTTTTGGTAACGACCACAATATGCTGAAACCCATTTTCCAGGGCATCATATATACTAAATTCCATTAAAAATTCGCCTAGGGGACCAAGGTCGTCAAACTGTTTCAATTTTCCATATCTGCTACCGCTCCCGGCGGCCATTAAAAGTAAGGTCATGTCTATTTTTTTGTTGGGCGCAAAATTAGGCATTTGTTTTTTAAAATTAGATTTCCGTGGTTGTATGGTAAAAAAATCTGATTTTGTTGATTATCCACCCAAAAAAAGAATCATTCTGCTACACTTTAAAATAGATTTTGCGTTGGTCCAGAAAATAGGTGATATACCAAAAAATAAAAAGTACAAACAGTGCATTGACCACCATGATGATATCCTCCGGAACGCCAATAGGAGCCAATAGTCCATAAGTGAAAATCTTTCCAAAGCCGGTGAACCATTGGTGGCCAACGGTTTCCGCAAAGAGATAGATGAAAATGGAATTGGTACCCACCACCGAAAAGATGCGAAGCCATTTTTTTTGGTTGTTTTTTACATCGATCCACCAGTAGAACAGTGCCAGAGTAAGCAGCGCAAAACCGCCCGAAGCTAAGGTAAAGGAGGAGGTGGCCACTCTTTTAATCATCGGGGTGATGTGTAAAAGATCTAAGGTAAAACCCAGCACAAGGATGATGAAACCCCCAATGATAATCGGTTTTAATTTTTCTGCGGGCGATTTGCCAGACAGCAACATTTGGCCACAAACAACACCCCAAATGGTATGGGCCGCAGTGGGGATAAAATTGATGGTGACCCAACCGCCATCGTTTATTTTACCCATAAACAACAGATCTGTCCAGGATCCAAAGTTGGTCCCATGGGTATAAGGATCTTGGGGATTGTACATGCGGTAGGCAATTTCGATCAACACCAATAAACCGGCAGAAAAAAGCAGTTGCGTTTTGTGCGGCAGTTCCATTAGGGCATAGGCAATAAGAATGGTGAAGGCCAACTGTACCAAGACATTCCAAAGTTCCCATACCAACGCCTGGCTATAGACACAATGGAGCAAGACCCCAAAGGCAAACAGCAGAAAGCAGCGTTTTAGAATATGTTGGGTCACACTTTTCCGGTTTCCTTCGACCAAACGTTTTCTCAAGGAAAAGGGCATGGCTACCCCAACAATGAACATAAAATAAGGTTGAATTAAATCCCAAAATCGGAGACCGCGCCATGGATGATGGTGTAATTGCTCCGCTATGGATGCCCAAAAGGGACTTTCTTTTACCATTTCATAAAAATGGTGATGAAATCCGGCGGCCTCGGCCACCAATAGGAACATGGTGAGTCCGCGAAAGACATCGAGGGAAAACAGGCGTTGGGTTGGGTTGGCTGTCATGGTTGTGGAATATATAAAGCGTATTGGTGTGTTCAAACGAGAATTCTACAATGTGTATCAATTTTAGTCGTACAATAATGGCTATCATGTAAATTACCTCTTACTTTGTAATAAAACATGAAATAGATACATTTATGTGTCCATAAATAATTGGAAGATACATATTTTTTGTTTTTGAGTAATGATTTTTATGAGATGGAATTAATAAACAAGATTCAACAATTTGCTTCGGATCCTATTTTGTCCAAACACGAACAACTGGTGCACGGGATTATTTGGGCCATAGAAGAGGGTTTGTTAGGGGTAGGCGATCAGTTGCCCTCCATAAATGTTATGGTAAAGGAGATGGGGTTTGCCAGGAAGACCATTGTAAAAGCGTACGAGGAGCTCAAGGACCGAGGCTTGGTAGAAAGCAAGAAAGTAAAGGGCTATTTTATTAGCAGTATGAATACAGAAGTAACGCTAAAAATTGCGCTTTTAATGTATGCTTCTCAGCGCTTTCAGGAAGAATTCTATAAAACTTTTAGGAACCAACTCGGAAAACCGTATCAAATTGATGTGTTTTTTCATCATAATAATTTGAGTTTGTTTCAAACCATAATGTCTAATATCCAAGGGAAATATGGAAAGTATGTAGTAGCGCCTATAGATGACCCCAAAATAATACCTATTCTAAAAGCAGTACCCCCGGAAAAATTACTTATGATAGACAGGTACCTTACGATGCCTGAAACCTACTCTTATATTGCGCAAGAATTTGAACAGAGTAACTATGAAAAGCTCGTGGCACTCCTTCCCGATATCAGAAAATTTAACAAAGTGATACTGTTTTTCAACCCTAAATCGGAAGTGTCATCGGGGGTGGTTAGGGCATTTACAAAATTCAGTAAGACCTATGACATTAATGGTGTTATTGAAGAAAAATATACGGAAGGTTCTTTGCAACGAGGAACCCTTTATTTCTGTCCGTCGGATACCAATCTGTGGGAGATAATAAAAGATTGCAGGGATTTTGAATTGCAGGTTGGAAACGATATCGGGATTTTATCCCATGATGATCATGTGGTTAAAGAACTTGTTGGTGGTGGTATTACAACCATATCAACCAGTTTTACGGAAATGGCACATTTGGCAGCGAATCATGTTAAGGATGGAAAAGAAGTTAAAAAAATCTTGCCGATGCACCTCATTCGACGGAAATCGTTATAAATTCCGTTTCGAACAGGTACGGTAAGTGCCACGCTGCATTGATTGCAGAAGTATGCCTTAATTCGTGGTTTGTTTATAACATAATAACTATGCTATTCTTTGCTATTCTACTTTGGTATTTTACGTATATTTACAATACATTGATAATTCTAGTACTAAAAAGAAATTGGAAACCTACAATTGTGTGCTTTGTATTGCGAAAAACAAAAACGATTTCATATATTCGGGAAGGTTCAGAAACAAAAGGTTTTCCATATATATGATTGGCTTTCAGGTGAAGAAAATAAGAAGATGCTTAAATGTTCTAGAGATAGGTAGGCATGGTTTATATGTATTATTTTTAATCATGTGCCTCCATGGATCGCTAGCTGCTCAGAGCGGACACTATACTCAGGAAATTTCCGGTACCGACCTCACCATAGAAATGGTCGCCATCCCCGGAGGTACTTTTATAATGGGAAGTCCGGAATTAGAAGTAGGGCGTAAAACCGATGAAGGCCCGCAGCGAAAAGTGCAGCTAGCGCCATTTTGGATGTCGCAATATGAAATTACTTGGGATTTGTATAATCTTTATGTAAACCGGAATATTGATGATGTGGCTCAAACACAAGAAGCAAAAGAGATAATTTGGGATATAGATGCCATTGCCGGAGCCACAAAGCCTTATGTGGATATGAGCTTGGGTATGGGTACAAAAGGGCTTCCTGTGGTAAATATAACGCAGTTGGCGGCCTCTAAGTTTTGTGAATGGTTGTCTGCCAAAACAGGTCTGTTTTACCGCTTGCCTACCGAGGCAGAATGGGAGTACGCATGCCGTGCGGGAACTACTTCGGCCTATCACTTTGGTGACGATGCTTCCCTTTTAGATAATTATGCTTGGTATGCGGATAATAGTGATTTTACCTATTATAAAGGAGGTTTAAAAAAACCAAACCCTTGGGGTTTATTCGATATGCACGGGAATGTGGCCGAGTGGACATTGGATCAATATCATAGTGAAGGATATCCTTCGGATGGTGAAATTCACAATAATCCGCTTGTACGTACCAAAAAAAGATATCCTGTAGCCGTAAGAGGCGGTTCGTGGGATGATGAAAAGGAGGCGTTGCGTAGCGCTGCAAGAACAGCGTCATCAGAGGAATGGATTTTGAGGGATCCGCAATTGCCCAAAAGTAAATGGTGGAATACAGATGCTGCCTTTGTGGGGTTTCGGATTGTTCGGGCAAATCCGCCTGAAAATTTAGTAGAATTACAAAAGTATTGGATTCAGGAAAATTAAAAAAAAATCAGCGTAACCACAATAGGCGCCAAGTATAATCGAAGCTACAGCCCTTATTGAGAATTAAAATAGAATCTATAAAAAGGCAATAAAAACAAGCAACAAACCTAAGTGTAAAAATTATTTTGAAATGAAAAAACGAAAAGATCTAGGCAATATTCGTACGACCAGACGACGTTTTGTTAAAAATTCCGTCATCGCTTCCGGCGCTTTAGTGCTGCCTCACTTTGCGGTTCAGGGAATGTTTCATGAAGCTAAGGATACCCAATTAAAAATTGCGCTTGTAGGCTGTGGGGGCAGAGGAACCGGTGCAGCCAGTCAGGCTCTTAAGGCCGATGAGAACGTGGTGTTGGTAGCCATGGCTGATGCCTTTGAAAACCGATTAAAGGATTGCCATGCCACGCTTTATAAGGAATTTGAAGGCACCAAAAAACTTGCGGTGCCTGAGAAAAACAAATTTGTAGGCTTTGAAGCTGCAAAAAAGGCAATAGACCTTGCTGATGTGGTGATTTTAGCCACGCCACCCGGATTTAGACCGGAACATTTTGAATACGCCATAGCGGCCGGGAAACACGTTTTTATGGAAAAACCGGTTGCTACCGATGTGCCGGGTGTACGTAAGGTGCTTGCCGCAGCCAAACTAGCGAAAGAAAAAAAACTAAATGTGGTAGTTGGGCTTCAGCGTCATTATCAAAACAATTACATTGAAGTAGCCAAGCGATTACATGCCGGGGAGGCGGGCACCATTGTTTCCGGACAGGTCTACTGGAATAGTGGTGGCGTTTGGGTAAATGAACGCCAACCGGGACAAAGCGAACTGGAATATCAAATGCGAAATTGGTATTATTTTAATTGGCTTTGTGGCGATCATATTTTAGAACAGCATATTCACAATATTGATGTTGCCAACTGGTTTTTGAACGAGTATCCTGTTAGTGCACAAGGAATGGGCGGTCGCCAAGTACGAACAGGGAAGGAGTACGGAGAAATATTTGACCATCATTTTGTAGAATTCACCTATCCGAGCGGTGCTGTAATTTCGAGTCAATGCAGGCACCAACCCAATACGATGTATAAAGTTGGAGAGTCCTTTCAGACCACCAAAGGGATCATTGAAATGAAGGATGCAGGTACGGCTACCATCACAGGGTTCAACGGAGAAAAGCTTTTTACCTACCGTACCGAAAAAGGACATAATCCCTATCAAGAAGAACATTACCGATTGTTTGAATCCATCCGAAATGGCGGTGTTATTGCCGATGCTGAAAATGGGGCTAAAAGCACCTTAACAGCGATCATGGGGCGCATGGCTACGTATTCGGGCAAGGTAATAGATTGGGAGGCTGCCATGCAGTCTAATTTGGCTTTGGTTCCGGAAGACATAACCTGGAATTCTACGCCACCGGTAGTGCCCGATGAACAAGGTTTTTATAAAATACCTACACCGGGAGAAACAGAGGTGTTTTAATTTAAGTGACACGAACTAACTATACATGTAGCAACAGAAATTATAAGGAAACCTACCTATGAGCAATACGACGAGAAGAATTTTTTTGGAGCGTACCGCCGTTTTGGGAACCGGCATTATTATGGCACCTTCATTTACTTATGGCACCTACAGTAAGAACGACAAATTAAATGTGGGTATGATAGGAGTGGGATTAAGAGGCACCAACCACCTACAGAACTTATTGTTGCGAAAGGATGTAAATATTACTGCGGTTTGCGACATAGATCCGGCACGTATCGCTATTGCAAAGAATTTAATAGCTGAGGCGGGAGGGAAAGCTCCCCTACTTTTTAGCAGTCATGAGACGGAGTATAAAAAACTACTGCAATTAAAAGAGGTCGATGCAGTAGTCATCTCTACCCCTTGGCTTTGGCATACACGCATGGCCGTAGATGCCATGGAAGCGGGCAAATATGCAGGATTGGAAGTTTCCGCATCCAATACCTTAGAAGAGTGTTGGGATTTGGTTAATACCCATGAAAGAACCGGTACCCATATGATGCTTTTAGAGAATGTAAATTACCGTCGCGATATTTTAGCCATACTCAATATGGTAAAACAAGATGTTTTTGGGGAATTGGTGCATTTTCGCTGCGGCTACCAACACGACCTGCGGTTTGTGAAATTCAATGATGGGAAAGACCCGTACGGCAGAGGTGCAGAATTTGGCGATAAAGGGATATCCGAGGCCAAATGGCGTACCGCACATTCCGTAAAACGCAATGCCGATGTGTATCCTACCCATGGCCTTGGACCTATGGCCGTAATGGCCAATGTAAATCGGGGAAACCGCTTGGTATCCCTTACCTCTCATGCTACAAAAGCTATAGGACTTCACAATTATGTCGTGGAAGTGGGCGGGAAGGACCATCCTAATGCCAAGATAAAATTTAAGCAAGGTGATGTAATTACGTCAACTATTGACACGGCTAACGGAGAAACCATTATGATTACCCACGATTGTAATTTGCCGAGACCTTACTCCCTCGGATTTAGGGTTCAAGGAGCTAATGGACTTTGGGAAAATGATGGCGACAGAATGTATATCGAAGGACAATCTAAAAAGGCGCATCAATGGGATGCTGATGCCGAATGGTTAAAAAAATACGATCATCCCTTATGGAAAAAATATGGAGAATATGCCGAAAATGCAGGACATGGGGGCATGGACTTTTTTGTCTTAAATGCTTTTGTGGAATCTGCAAAAGCAAAAATAACACCCCCTATGGATGCGTATGATGCAGCGGCATGGAGTGCTGTTACCCCCTTGTCCGAGCTTTCTATAGCCAATAACGGAGAACCTCAGGATTTTCCCGATTTTACTCGTGGGCAATGGATTAAAAGAGTACCATATAACTGGATGAAGGAAGATTATTAAAGAACGTATTTGGTTTAAAAAGTGATACACCATGTGGCGAATTCCATCCTTAGTAGTTTTGGTTGCCTTTATATTTTCTATAAGTATGGGATGTGATAGTGCACATAAAGCAGAAAGAACCTTGCGAGTTAAAGAAATTAAGCATCAAGGAAATCCTACTTTGGAGGAGGTAAAAGTGTTATTAGAGAAAAACACAGACCTCCATGCCATAGACCAAATCAATTGGGACTCCTTTCCGTATCAACCGGAAGTACGGTTTAGAATAGGACATCACAACGATCAAATTTGGCTTACTTTTTATGTGAATGAAGCACATGTATTGGCACAACGTACAATGACCAATAGTGCCACCCATAAGGATAGTTGTGTAGAATTTTTTGTAGACCCGTTACAAGATGGTAATTATTACAATTTTGAGTTTAATGCCATTGGGGTTACCCACTTGGCGTATGGATCATCAAGAAAGGACAGAGTTTTTGTGGCACCTAAAATTATAGAATCAGAAATAAAGACAGCATCTTCCTTGGGTACAGCACCATTTGTAGAGCGCAGTGGCAACATGTATTGGGAGATGACGATAGTAATACCCGCTTCGGCATTTACACAAACCCAGGGACTCTCTTTAAAAGGATTACATGCGAAAGCTAATTTTTATAAATGTGGTGACGAAACCTCAAAACCACATTACCTCTCATGGCATCCTGTAGGCACAGACAAGCCGGATTTTCATCAGCCTCTATTTTTTGGAGATCTCTTTTTTGAATAATGGTGCAGATTAATAGTCGTAAAATAAGGATCGATCAAACTGAGAGCAATACAAAGGGGAAAGCAATTTATGTGAAGCAATGATTACAAAAGCTTTAAAAATTAAATAACTGTGAAGCATTTTCTATAAATTTCTAAATGCAATGAAAACAAGAATGCGAACTATATTGCATCAAAATCGGCACTTCAAATTTGTGTTGTTGGGCATGTTTTCCCTCTCTTTGCTACAATGTACAACACCAATTCCAAATGACGGACTCTATTTGCCCGAAGGTTTCAAGGCTGTTGTAGTTATAGACAGTATTCCCGAAACGGCTAGGCATTTGGCTGTAAATACCAATGGCGATCTGTATGTGAATTTTAAAAATCCCGGTAAAGAGGGTTCCTTGGCGGCTTTACGAGATACCAATAACGACGGTAAGGCAGATATAGTGCAGAAATTCGGCAACTCGTCCGATAAATTAAGGAATTGGGGATATTCCACGGGTTGCCGCATTTACAAGGGGTACCTTTATTTTAGTTCGGAATTGGTGGTCTATCGGTATAAACTAAATCCTAAAACCTTAGTGCCGGAGGGCGAAATGGAAATTGTACTCACAGACGATCATCCGCATGGATCACACGAACACATAGGCAAACCCATTGCATTCGACAATAAGGGGAATATGTATATCCCTTTTGGTGCACCTTCCAATGCCTGCCAAGATCCAAAACGAACCCCTGGTGCAGCTGGCTTAGATCCTTGTCCACAACTCGAAGAACATGGTGGTATTTGGCGTTTTGATGCAGAAAAATTGGGGCAAACGCAAAAAGACGGGTATAAGTATGCCACCGGAATTCGAAGTGTGGTAGCTATGAATTGGAACCCGGTAGATGAAGAACTCTATATTGTACAACACGGGCGCGATGATTTGTTGCGACTTTGGCCGAACACCTATTCACCCTGGCAAAGTGCATTACTTCCTTCCGAAGAATTTATGAAAGTTACCGAAGGTTCTAATTTTGGCTGGCCTTATTGTTATTACGATCAATTAAAGGAAAAAAAAGTACTGGCTCCGGAATATGGCGGTGATGGTGAAATTATAGGTCGCTGTGCCGATTTTGACAACCCTATTATTGGTTTTCCCGGGCATTGGGCTCCCAATGATTTGGTATTTTATGAAGGGGATCAATTTCCGGAACGATACAAGCATGGTGCGTTTATTGCATTTCACGGATCTACCAACAGAGCACCTTATCCGCAATCGGGTTATATTGTTGGTTTTGTTCCCTTTAAAGAAGGAAAGCCCAACGGTGAGTGGGAAGTGTTTATAGATGGGTTTGCCCGGGTAGATCCTATAATTAGTGTTAAAGATGCCGTATATCGCCCTATGGGTATTGCCTTTGGGCCAGATGGCACTATGTATATATCAGACTCAGTAAAGGGTAAAATTTGGAAAATAACATTTCATGGTGATAAGGTTTCTTTTGGTGATCAAGAACTGGCAAAAATGGAAGAGCGTAAAATGGCAACACATGTGCGTACGCCAAATATAATTGATGATGATTTAATGAAAGATCAATTAGTAGGTGGGGCTCAAACCTATTACCGCTACTGCAGTGCCTGCCATCAATTAAATGGCAAAGGGGCTTCCGGACGGTTTCCTCCGTTAATAAACACAGACTGGGTCACGGGGGATAAGGTGCGGTTGATTAAAGTGATTTTAAATGGTATGGAAGGAAGCCTCCAAATAGGAGATGAAGTGTATAATGGCGTTATGCCACAGCATGGGTTTTTGAGTGATGAGGAGATTGCTGAGGTATTAACTTATATAAGATCAAGTTTTGGGAATGCAGCAGATGCCGTAACAACCGATTTGGTAGAAAGCGTAAGATCTGAACAAAAAGAGAACAACCCAATACCTATACGTACCGAATAAATACTAAATCAGATATAAAATGAAAAAAAATCATAGACTAAACTACTGTATGGTACTCATTTTTGTTTTTTTAATGAGTAAAGGTTGGACACAAGAATTTGATATTCTCATAAAAAATGGTCATGTAATCGATGCTAAGAATGAAATTTCAAAGGTGATCGATATTGCAATTAAAGACAATAACATAGCAAAAATAGCCGTAAACATACCTCTAAGTCAGGCTAAAAAAATTATTGATGCCAAAGGGATGTATGTTAGTCCGGGATTGATAGATATACACGGACATCATTTTTTTGGCACAGAACCCAATGCCTATCTTAGCAATAGTGATACAGCCTTGCCTCCGGATGGTTTTACATTTAGAAGTGGAGTTACCACTGCTGTAGATGTAGGTGGTGCGGGATGGCGAAATTTTGAAACGTTCAAGGTACAGACTATCGATAGATCGAAAACCAGAGTGTTGTCTTTTTTGAATATTGTAGGTGCCGGAATGAAGGGTGGTGCCGTAGAGCAGAATGTGAATGACATGGATCCCAAACTCACTGCTATTGTTGCCAGAAAATATCCGGGAATCATTGTTGGGGTTAAATTAGCCCATTTTAGTGGTTTTGATTGGACACCTACCGAGCGTGCCGTAGAAGCAGGAAAATTAGCCAATATTCCCGTAATGATCGATTTTGGAGGCAGTCAGCCAGAACTATCGCTTAAAACGCTATTTTTGGAAAAACTGCGCCCCGGAGATATTTTTACACATGCCTATGCCCATGTTAAAGGGCGCACTCCGATAGTAAACCAAAAAGGAAAAGTGGAAGATTTTGCCTTTGAGGCTCAGAAAAGAGGTATTATTTTCGATGTGGGACACGGAGGAGGTAGTTTCCTGTTTGCGCAGGCCATACCGGCGGTACAACAAGGATTTAAACCAAATACCATAAGCACAGACATTCATACAGGTAGCATGAATGGCGGTATGAAAGATATGCTTAATATTATGTCCAAATTCGTAAACTTAGGAATGTCTTTAGAGGAGGTTATTGCGGCAAGCACTTGGCATCCGGCACAAGTTATACAGAGAACCGACTTGGGACATTTGTCTGTAGGAGCGGTTGCCGATATAGCAATTCTAAACCTAAGGAAAGAGAATTTTGGGTTTATTGATACCCAAGGAAAGAAAATGGAGGGCGATAAAAAATTGGAGTGCGAAGTTACCCTTCGTGAAGGAAAAGTGGTCTACGATCTTAACGGACGCGCAGCCGAACCATGGAACAAATAGTACTAGAAGGTAAACTACCCTTTTATTAATCAATAAATATAAAAACAATGGAAAACAAAACCACTCGAAGAGGATCGTTTAAAAAAATAGGAATGGGCTTGGCTGCGCTATTGGGCATTAGTTCGGTGCGTGCTATGGAAAAAGAAGCAGTTTCAGAAAAAGAAGTAGTAGGAGACATTGTCTTAGATCAAGATATTCCGCTTTTTTCAGGTGCCGTAAAGCATGGAAATACCCTCTATGTAGCCGGAAAAGGAGCTCATTTTGAAGGAGATATCAAAGCACATACCGATCATGTGCTGAAAGAACTTGAAAAGGAATTGGTAAAACACGGGTCCTCTATGGAAAAAGTGCTTAAAGTGAATGTGTATCTTGCCGATTTGGCCGATTACAAGCAAATGAACGAAGTATTTCGAGGCCGATTTGGAAAAAATCCGCCGGTGCGCACTACCGTGGCCACTTATGGGGGGGTGCCAGGAAACTCTTTAGTTGAAATGGATTGTATTGCGGCATTAGATTAATCTAAAAATAAAACATTATGCATAGCAGAAGAAAATTATTAAAAACCTTATCTGCACTTCCACTGGCGGGCATGCTAAGTCCCGGTTTATTGTCGGGTCAAGAAAAATCTCTGGTATCTGTTCCGCCTTTAACCCGTAATTTTTTCAAAGAATTAGGGTTGCGTACGTTTATCAATGCGGCCGGCACTTACACGTCTATGACAGGATCATTGATGTGCAAAGAGGTTACCGAGGCTATAGCGTACGGGGCTACCGAATATGTAAATCTGGATGAGCTGCATGATAAGGTGGGCGAACGCATAGCGGAGTTACTGCAATGCGAATATGCCACAGTATCTTCCGGAGCCTTTGGTGCAATGACCATTGGGTTGGCTGGAGTGATGTGTGGGATGGATGAAAAGAAAGTAGCGAAGTTACCCGATGCAACCGGACTTAAAAATGAAGTTATTTTGCAGGAGGCCCATGATATTGGCTATACCCACGCCCTGACGAATACCGGAGCAAAATTAATAAAAGTAAAAACGGCCAAAGACTTAGAAAAAGCAATCACAAAAAATACAGCAATGCTTTGGTTTCTAAATGCCAATACTGATATGGGGGAGATCGGTTGGGAAGCTTTTGTAACATTGGGAAAAAAGCACAATATACCCACTTTTATAGATTGTGCGGCCGATGTACCGCCTGTGGAAAACCTTTTCAAGTTTACACGCTTAGGGTTTGATTTGGTTGCCTTTTCCGGAGGCAAGGGCCTTCGAGGTCCTCAGAGTGCCGGTTTACTTTTGGGTAAACGTAAGTATATTGAAGCCGCACGTTTACATACACCCCCAAGAGGAACAACCATTGCCAGAGGCATGAAAGTAAACAAAGAAGAAGTGTTGGGGATGTTGGTGGCTTTAGAGTTGTATCTAGCCAAAGATCATAAAAAGGAATGGGAACTTTGGGAGAATCAAATTAAGCTGATTAGTGATAGTGCCCTTTCTGTACCCGGGGTAAAAACAGAAATACATGTACCGCCCCATGCGAATCATGTGCCCAGTTTGCGCATACGTTGGGATCAGAAGAGTGTAAGGATTACTCCAGACGAATTGCGTAAACAACTTAGAGAGGGTCATCCGTCTATTGAAACTGTAGGTAATAAAGAAACTGTGGGGATTACTACATGGATGATGGAACCTGGGCAAGAACGCATTGTAGCGCAGCGTGTAAAGGAGATTTTACAAAATGCGAGCTAATAAAAAATAAACACAAAAAGAAGAGTATGAGAAAATTAATTTTGATAGGTATGGCAAGTATGGCCTTGTCGTGCAATCAGACCGTAGAAACAAAAAATGCAGTACCACTACAAGCGAACAAGCCTGAAAAAGCAGATATAAACTATAATCCGGAAGCCAAGTTAGATTCGTTGGGCATTACGTTAAAAGCACCTGCCGTACCGGTTGCAAATTATGTGAATGCGGTGCGCAGCGGAAATTTACTTTTTTTGGCAGGGAAGGGGCCATTACAGGACAACGGGGAATACATCTCCGGAAAAGTAGGTATAGATCTAAGCATTGAACAGGGCTATGAAGCTGCGCGAATTACAGCGGTGAACCAACTCGCGGTTCTAAAAGCAGAACTTGGAAATTTAAATCGAGTAAAACGTATTGTTAAGGTATTGGGAATGGTAAATGCCCCAGCCGAATTTACAGACCATCCCAAAGTAATTAACGGATACTCCGATCTTATGGTTGCTGTTTTCGGACAAAACGGGAAACACGCTCGGGCTGCGGTAGGTATGGGTTCCTTACCAAGCAATATTGCCGTAGAAGTAGAAATGATTGTAGAGCTTTATGAAGACTAACTCTTGATTACCTAGGGTTGCGAATGTAGATAACCTTGAAAGTCAATTTCTAGGGCAAACGGATTTAGAAATTTATCGGTTAAAACACTAACTGCCTTTCGATCTAAGGCGGTATTTTCATTGTACGTAACCCCTATTTCTTCTGGATTCCATGTCCGCTTTGTATGCGCCTTTTGGTAGGTAGGATCTAATTCTAAGAAAACAGTTTCCATAAAACGAAGTGTTATACCCGCCCCCGAACCTTGGATGTTTTTTATTTGAGGATAGTACGGCAATAGACCCTGAAGCCATTCGTATTCTGAAACAATACGATCCGGATAAAACCATGTTTGATTGGCCCATTTGTAGGGAATCCCAAAACCTTTTAATATGCCCGTGGCACCAATACGCTGAATGGATGAAAAGGCAGGATCGTCGGATTTTACATCTATAAACGGCATAATGTAGGCTTTTTGTTCCAATAAACTTTGCTGCACTTTTCGAACAGATACATCGGCAGGTTTGACGTTTTCTAAAATACTAGTAGCCGCCAAAGCACCGGCGGCCTGTCCTATACCTAAAACTACCGGTTGAAGTCGCGTGGCGCCATTAGCTATGTTAGATACGCTAATGTTTTTTTCTGCTACAATAAAATTGGGCACTTTTTCCGGGATTAATGCTCCCAAAGGAATATTATAACTTGGAATCTTTATATTGATAAAATTAATTTTAGGCGCTTCCGGATTTTTGTCGTGGTGATGGTCTATAGGATAATCCCCAACAGCGACGCCTGTTCTATAAAGATGGAAATCATAAGGTCTTTCCATATGTTCTGCGGTTAAAAAAGCTTTTCCACGGACTCTTCTTGCTTCCCTATCGTAAGGAATCATGGGAAAGTGGTCCGGCGTAGGGAACTCATTGGACACTCTTAAATTTTTAAACCCTAAATCATTCTGAATGTAATAAATGAACCCTTGAGTGAATAATTTTGCTTCTTTAAGTTTTTCACTCCGCTCCGCAGCCGATAAAACGGGCCAATCCAGATAAAAATCATTACCACAATTGGGCCAATTAATCATGTATTTGTTATTGGGTAATTTTCCGTAGTTCAACATTTGAACACAGTCAGATACGGCGCCAAACATTTCGCCACCTTCTCGTTTACAGGCGCATTCAAAATCCTTTGGGTTATAATTTCTTGGTTTTTTTACCAATCCCTTCTGTCCTTTTGAGGTTTTAACGTCTTCTAAAATGAGAACATACGTAATATCCTGCACAATGGCATTGGCTATCTCGGGAGCTTCTTCTTCCCCAGTATCGGTCTTAGAGTCCATACCCAAACGGAAATCGGCACCAACTAGGGGTAGCAATTCTCCTATCTCTGTGGCATCGATTAGGATTTTGGCTTCCGTGGTATGTTTTTTACCGTTTTGATTATAGCTTACAGTCCATCCTTGGTGGTGCTGTGCTATATCGGAATACCTGGTCTTGTATAGTATCTGTAGATTGGGGAGGTCTGCCATTTTCTTTAAAATTTGATTTCCTATAGATGGTTCAAACAACGTATGACTAACCCATCCTGTGGCTACGGCTGAGGCACCTCCATAATAATCATATAAATGTTGCCGGAACTCTCCCCATATTCCTGAGGGCATTTCATGATTCCCATCTATGGCAGAAACCCCTGCAGCGGTAAGCATACCCCCAAGCCATTCTGTTGACTCAAGGATTTTTACAGATACACCCATACGAGCCGCTTGTATGCCTGCCGAGGTACCCCCAGCACCTCCGCCAATAATAAGAACGTCCACTTTTTCTTGAGAATTACTAGTACAAATGCCCAGTAGGGCAACGATAACCAAGCAGATTTTTTTCATCAGAATAAATTTTTGTTATACATTGTATTATACGTCTTTTCTATACGGGAGCGCTTCAACGTTTTCAGAAGTACTCTAATTTTGACGAACCTAAAATACGTCAGTTTTGATCCCCAAAACTTGGGAATGTACGTGTCCCCCGAAGGAGGATCCAAAACCGGCATTTTGGATTCACAAACCCATTCGAATTGACCATTTTTCATCCAATAAGAACCTAATCGAACTCAGAATATCGCACTATTTCATTTAGATTCTGAAAAAGGAAGGCGACACCCTTTAATACATCTCAAAAATGGCAGTAGGTACGCCCATTGCTATATGCTTTCAACCCTATCTTCCTCCTAATTTTTTATAGGAATGAGATCTACCCATTATCAGTTCGGTTTTCTAATTCGATCGCATTATGTCAATTCAATCTAAAGATTCCCAGACCCTTGGGTCGGGGTTTCCTATTTATCGCTCCTTTGGAGAGGTCGGAACTGCCTTTTTGCAGTTCCGGGTGAGGTAAAATACAAAATTTCGGTTTTTGGCTCAAAGGCCAAAATGAAACTGACGAAGCCTGTGCTGAGCGCAATAGAAGTATACCCCTATGGCTTGCCTCGGGCATAGTCAGTTTCAAGAAATTGTTTATTTTAATTCACTCTAATTTTGAATATTCCTTCTTAAAAAAATTGGAATGTAATTTTAAGCCTTCATAAAAAAAGAAAACTTCACTTTTTAAACCATTTTTACGATTTACTTTTATCATTTTTTTTAGGAGCCTGTGCGAGGGGGTATACTCATCTACCTTTAAAAGGATCCCCGGGATAAAGTCTTTTCGCTTCGGAAAAGGCATAAAATTTAGGTTGGTTTCTAGTGTTTGGGTATATGCTTTTATGTTGTACCTATATACTTGGGGTATTATTTTGTCTACCCACCCATTTTGAACCCAAGTAGGCCAATCTTGTAAATATTCTTCTTTACTCCATGGAAAAATACTCGGTGCCATGGTTACGGCAACCTGTGGATTAAGGGCATTTACGGTCTGATACACTTCTTGGGCAAAGAGGTTTAGTTTCTGCGCCCTCCAATTAATCCAATCCTCATTTTTGTAATCTTCAGGAGGGAATTTTCCATCGTGTTCTTTTTTATAGAGATCAATGGTAAACGGATCGTATCCGGCAGTTGACGGGTTTGCAGGAAGTCTATCATCTCCTTGAATTCCGTCAATATTATAATTTTGAACTACCTCTTTTATCAATGAAAGTAAAAATTGTTGCACCTCGGGATGGAAGGCGTTCATCCACTGAAATCCATTTTTGGAGACGAGTTTTTTATTATGGTCTAAAGCTTGCCAATCTGGTTTTGCCCTTAAAATATGGCCTCCGTCTGGCTCTTGGTAGCTGCTTGAAAATCCGAACTCGAACCACGCATGTACTTTTAAACCTTCTGCATGCGCCTCCTCTATAAGCTCTTGCAGTATATCCCTACCCGCAAAGCGAGGAGCTACTTTTTTTCCAAATTCAGTTTCCATGACCGTGCTGGGATATAGCGTATAGCCTCTGTTCCAAACCACCACATAGATATGATCTATACCATAGACTTTGCAGCGCTGCACCACTTCTCTGATGCCCTCTCTGGAATCCAATGCCTCACTTGCAATGTCTGTTAGCCATACACCTTTCTCAGATTGCGAAAAGATGTTCTGCAAGGTGAGCAAGCAATAAATAAGGGTTACATATTTTATTAAACCAATTCTTTTCATTTTTTAAATAATAAAATATTAGACGTGTTCCAAGGTCTTCCACACCTCTAACATGGCTCTTGGTACATGGAAACAGCCTTTCCATTTACCGCCTTTTAAAGGCAGCAATACTTCCCCTCTTCGGTTGAGATAGCCATACCATTCCCCGCCATTTTTAGGATCCCTGAAATGCGACCAAGTGTAGGCATGTACCTTTTTAAACCATTCTTTAGCTTTAGGACTACTATTAAAAGCATAAGTTTTGGCTAAGGCAACCAAGGTTTCTAAATGTACCCACCATAACTTTTGATTCCATTCTAATTGTTGCGGGGGGTAACCTTTACGATCCATAAAGTAAAAAATTCCACCATATTCCTTGTCCCAGCCATGCGCTAATTGTTGGTACATAATTTCCTCGGCTTTGGCTACCAACTGTACATCCTTTTTTCGCATTCCTAAGTTCATAATGAACCACATGGCCTCTATGGCGTGCCCCGGATTTAGTAGACGGCCTTCAAAGGAGTCTACAAATTGGCCGGTTTCAGAAATATTCTCTAAGAGTAAACCGCTCTCTTTGTGGTAAAATTGATTTAGTATAAGATCAGAAATGCTATTGGCTATTTTATCAACTTCTTTTGCACCTATAATATGTTCTAATTCTAAAGCTAGGTTGCAAAGAATCATAGGTAAGGCAAAATTCTGTAGATTTCGTGTGCCCGGAACTATTTTATTATATACTCCTTTTGGATTTTTTTGACGATTTAAAATTTGATAAAATGTATCTTTGGCTATAGTGGCATAATGTGCTTGCCCACTAATCTGGTAAAAAGTTCCAAAGGCCATGGCGGCAAAACAATCGGAAAAAATATTATAGGCTTGTACCAATGGTTTTCCCTCTGCGTTTAGGGAAAAATACCAGTTGCCTTTTGGATCGCGTCCGTATTTTTCAAGAAAATTGATGCCAAGTTGCGCCATTTCTTTCCAAGAGGGTTTGGTCTCTACTGTGAGATATATTTTAGAAAACATCCATGCTTGGCGTGCCTGTAGCCATATAAACTTGTCCGTGTCAAAAACCGTATGCGTGTCTGTAATACAAGTGAAATACCCACCGTGCTCCCAATCTGGGGAATAGGTTTCCCAAAATGGTATAATTTCTTGTAACAATTCTTGTTTGTATAAAGTGGCGTACTGTTTCAACGGTTATAATCTTTAGGGATTTCAATATTAAAATGTTCCATATATCTTTGGTACAGGTGATGTGCTTGAATGTAGGCAGATTGGGGACTCATGAAATGCGAAAATTCGAAAGTAATGGCCTTTTGGATGCCCACTTTTTTTGCAGCGGCTAGTTTCAGTAGTAATTTTTCAAATTTGATAGGGAAAAATTTTATAGGCATATCCCTGTCAAAAGATTCCAAATTCGTCCATGATGTAATTCCATACTTATCTGCAAGGAATTTATTCACACTAAGGTAATCTTCCAGTTCATGATAATCTACATGTCCGTCTTGGAAGGCCACAATATCAATATAATCCTTAATACCATCAAAGATCTCATCCCAATCTTTTTCATGTTGTTTTAATGACACACTGCTTTCTTTTAGTAAAGTGGTTTCAGCACTCATTACAGCTTTTTTACCATCAATCCAAGGAGAGATCATTACAGGCAATCCATTGCTTATATTCTTGCAGTGGAGGCCTAATTCTGCTATTGTTTTTATGGCACCTTTCGTTTTTCGACTCATTTCTAAGCTAAGATACCAACCTCCAAAACATTGGAAATGTCCATATTTTTGGAACACTTCGTCTATACTGTATTTGTTGATGTCTATTTCGTGGCTCATGTTGCCGGTATCCCAATATTTTCCGCTGTCATAGGTTCCAAAGAAAAAGCGCATCTGATACTTTTCGGAAAGTTCTAAAAAGAGTTGCACTAAATCTACCGGAGGCCTAAAGCAACCGTGGTTTTTAATGAGATATTGGGATGGATAGGTTAAAAAACGCCGGTATCCGGAGCGAATGAGAATTACAGTGTTAATACCGATACGTTTCATGTGGGCAAAGTCGGCATCCCATTCTTTACTTCCCCAATTTTGATGGGGAATATCGTGGCTTATTTCATCTATGAAAGTTCCTGTAATCTGCATAAAATCAACTTATGTTTTTTAAGTTATCCCACCAAAATTTCTTTAATAAATAACTTGTAAGTAGGAATACAGCACTCCAAATAACCATTTCTGTGTTTTGACGCAACATAAAATAGATAGGAATGACCAATTGCGCCATTTGCCATATTATACCAACAATAACATTAAAACTATCGCGTTTAAAATCCATATTTGGTATAAAATCCGGATCCTCTTTCATAACCGCATCCCTTACAGGGCCCCAGAAACCCCATGGCTTTGTTTGTTTGTAGAATTTTTTTACACTAGCCACATTGGGTAGTGGTTGACTGTATGTACCCAAAATGCAACCTAAAAGTGAGAATCCGAAAATTAGGGGAAACACAAAAATGTCGATGTACTCACCAAAAAAGAAAAGTTTTACGGTAGATGCGACAAGTCCAAAAAGCATGCCCCAAAAGTAGCCTTGTCCCGAGAAGCGCCACCAAATCCATTTTAATAAGTTAGCAGCGGCATAACCACCGTAAAGTCCTGAACTAAGCCATAATGTAAGCGAATTTAAAGAGCCGGCATTGAAGCCAAAAATGATGCCTACCAAAACCAATACCAATGAAGAAATGATGCTAAGACGCACCAACCGCTTGTCGGGCGCACCGGGATTTATATATTTTTTATAAATATCGTTTACAATATAAGCAGGAGCCGAATTAACATAGGCTGCAAAAGTGCCCATAAAGGCGGCCAAAAATCCGGCAAGCACAAGACCCTTTAGCCCGATGGGCAAAAATTTATTGATTGCCAAGGGTAATACCTGTTCAAAATCGACCTCGGCACCCATAGCCATAAGTTCGGGCCCTAGGTATACAAGGGATAGTACCGCAAAACCAATAATCATAAAATAGCGCGGAATATACAACACACAAATAGTTAAGAAACCCATTTTTGCTGCATCGGAAGGTGTTCTTGTGGCCAGAATACGCTGCATGTCATAGCTTGGCACTGGTCCTGCAATAGAAGCAAATATGCCTTTAAATACCATTAAAAGAAAAAGAATTCCGAAAAGATCAAAACCATCACTTTCAATCTTGGCATTCACTTGGGGGAAAGCCGTAGTGCTCCAATCCAAATCTAATTGCCATCCAAAAAACAGCTGTGTCCATCCATCGGGAATTACCGCTTCAATTTGATCAAAGGAAACCATGTTGTACGCTACAATGCCCACGCCAAGAGAAGCAATGGTCATAATAATAAATTGCATCACTTCTGTAGCTACAACACTGTGCATGCCCCCTTTCACGGTGTATAATGCGGTTAACCCACAAATAATCAACGCATAGGATTTCGCTGAAGAAATTTGATAGCCTAGTATTTCAAAGGCCATGTCCCAAGGAAGTATAGAAGTACAGTATTTTCCAATACCTTCAAAGAGATAAGCTATAAAGCCTAAGACACTAATAACCGCAAAAATTACGATAATAATATGCGATAGTTTGGCACCTTTACCATCGCCAAAACGAAAGGTAATCCATTCTGCGCCGGTCATTACATTAGAACGACGCATCCATATAGCCAAATATACAAATACGAATACCTGATTCCAGACCGGCCAAAGCCATGGGAGCCATGCACTTTTTAGTCCATAGACGAAAAGGATGCCAACAGTCCACATGGTGCCGGAAATGTCGAACATTCCGGATGCATTACTAAGACCTAAATAGTACCATGGCAACTGGTTGCCGCCCAAAAAATACGACTCCATGTTTTTGGTCGATTTTTTGGAGAGATAAAATCCCAAAAATAATACACCAATGATATACGTAAAAACAATCCCGATGTCCCAATAAGAAAGTACCATAATCGTTTGGTTTTAGTACCTTTTGCTAAGGTGTTTCTATTTATTTGTGGTCTGCGTCTTGCAATACTAAAAGAATCAATTGCCATAACCTTTCATCTATCTTGTTTGTAGCTTTCAGCGTTTTAATTTGCGTATCGTTTTTAGTAAATAAAGCCAAAGCTATGGCTGCTTTTTCATTTCTTACAGCGATTTCAGTGAGGCAATTTAGATAATTTTGTTGTATTTCAGAATGTTTTAATTTTTCGAGGGACAAAAGGGAAAACAACGAATTTAAATCCATTCGATCTGTATATTCTAAAGTGTAATCTACTATGTGTTGAATAGTACGTGCCGCTTCCTGTTCTTTACCAATTGCTTTGTAGCAGTAAGCCAATACGTAATCTTGCAGCCTTGTATCCGGTGCAAAGGGTTTTCCTATACCCAGATGCTCGGGCCATTCTTTAGAAAGATGAAGCAGCTCTATGGCCTTAGCAAATTGTTTTTGCGTAATGAATTGATGTGCCAAGAAAATATGGGCATTATCGTAAATGCTTTTACTCTCAGCGGCGTGTTCATAGGGTAGGACCTGAAGGTCTTTTAGGACAAGAATGCTTTTGGCGTATTTTTTAGTAGCATTTAGGCTTTTAGCATAACTTAAGCCAATAGTATAGTTGTTTTTGAATTTTTTGAATGCCTTTTCTGCCATGGCTTCTGCATCTTCAAATTTATCGTGATCTAAATAAAAACGAATGAGCTCGTTCCAAGATTGCCAGTAATTCTTATTAAGGTAAAGGGCTTTTTTATAATCTTTCAAGCGTTGTTCATAGGAATCTGTTGTTAGAAGTTCTGCGCGAAATCTGTAAAACGTATGGTTGTCCGGCAGAAAATCGCACTCTTTTAACAATTGAATACCCTTGTCCTTGAGACCTACAGAAAGGTAGTTTTGCGCCAAATAGTATTTTAACTTCCAGCTATTGTTTTGCGATTTTGCCCATTCCAAAACCGGAATCATCTCTGTTCTATAGGGAAATACGAAATCTGTAGATGTCGTTACAACTTCTTGCAACAGCGCTTCACTACGATTCGGATGGGTCTCTTTAGAAAGGTATGCTAAAAGGAGTTGTGCTTGCCTGTTTTTGGGCAAAAGTTGTAGCAGTGGCAAAGCGCTATCCTTGTCATGGTAGTTTACATATTGTAAAGCCAGCTCCAAGATAGTTTCGTCGGGTAACTCATTTTGAATATTGGCGTATATTTCAGTAGGCGAACGTTCGTAAAAAAGCAATGATTCCAATGAAGCAAAATGATCTAGGGGATTTAATTTTTTTAAAACTTGCTGTTGCCTATTAAAGGCCACAGTATCTTTGCCTATTCTACTAATTAGGAGTTGCACATGCCTTGCATTAAGATTGTAGGTATTAAAATCTAAGGCTTTGGCTGTATAGGTGGCTACTTTTTTAAGATCATTCAATCCTAAATAGATTTCCGCCATAACAGAATATGCCGCCGATCTAAATTTTATATCCCTTGCGGCCCATCCTAAGGCCTCTAGTGCGTTTACTGTATCATTTAGCCTCAGATAACTAAGTCCAATAAAATAATTGGCACCCGAATGGTACGTGTCTATCTGAAGTGCCTTTTTTGCATGTTCTTCGGCTTCTTTATAGTTAGTACGTCTGTATTCTAGCTCCGCCATTTTTACAAGTGCTTCTAAATGCGACGGCTCCTGTTGTAATAGTTCGGTAAATTTTTCTCGAGCAAGTTCATATTCCCTAAACTTCATAGCTTCCCAGCCCTCCATAAAGCGTTGTTGGTGTGCCGATGAAACTACATCTTCGGTAGCGTTAAAGGGTCTTTTTAGTATCGATTTTTTGGGGTCATTACTGAAGTGAAGATCCGCATTTTCCACTAATACCTCTATACGATCCGAAGCAAGGGCATTTATTTTTGTTGAAAAAACGTCCATAGGCTTCAAAACCATGTTTTGCGAAAACACTTTAGATCCATTGACCAACACGGTAATAGGCGCATTAATGAATTGAAGTGCGTTGAATCCGATATAGGTTTCACTATTCTGCTGATGTACGTTGAGCACTCCATGTTTTGAAACGGCCGCCATACCTCCTATTTCTTTGTAGGGAAACCAAATTTCGTTCCATCGATCCATGACATAAGGATCAAAATTTGCTTGAGAAATCGGGTTTATTTCGCCGGGACTGTATTGGTTAAACAATCGACCTGCCTGAAATTCAATATACTGTCCATCCGTGTCCGTTAATAAATCCTCCCAAATACCACCAGACCGAGAAAGTGCCCAAAGCCATAGCTTTTGCCCCGGCATTTCTTCATAGGGCGACCAATGGCCGAAACCAAATTGGGTATCGTGATAATAGCCTCCAAAAAAATCTTTGGATTCGCCTACGATGTGGTATGATTTTGAGGGGCCAAAATTATTATTTCGATAGAAAGCTAAATTTCTTCCTGCCTCGTCAATAGGCCAAGAATGGACGTCGCCGTTATGACCTAAATAGGTATTTCCGGGGATAAAAAATTCAAGATCGTCAGTAGCTGCGGCAGCACCAGTCATCCAATTGTAGTAGGATTGGTTCACTGCTGTCCCATTGTACCAAGTGGCATTGGTCTCAAAATAAGCCTTGTCTTTTTCGAGCCGTATTTCAACGAGCCAATGCGTACGCGAGGGTAGATCAAGAGCGCCTACAAAACAACTTACACTACCATCTTCGTTGCTGCTAATCTTATAATCAACAGGGGTTGCCGTCATTGGATGATGGCCAATAATACCAAAATTAAATTCGATGCCTCCGGAGGCCCAAGGGCCGCGCATTGCGATATTTCGGAACTTAACGACCTCATTTTTGTAAAGGAATTCGCGACCTGTACTTTTCTCAATAGCACCCCATACTTTGCCTCCAATTTCCGGGAGTACAAAAACCTGAATATACTCATTTTCGAGGGTTATCACTTTCCAGTCTCTTTTTTGCGAACGGTGCTCGTATCCGTTAAACATCACATAGGGGGTTATCTTGGGATTTTTTGCTACAATAGGTGCCGGGTCGGCATCAAAAAAACCGTAGGTATCTAGGGATCTATTTTCTTCTTTAATGGTGGCCGATTGGGAGAAAGCCAATGCGGTAAAAGTGAAGTTAACAAAAAGTAGTACGTGTGTTTTAATGTAGAGATTCATAGCTGTAAATGGGTACAAACAACTGTTTATTAATCATTTAAATTGTATTTATTCTGAACTTTTAGAACGGATGGCACTTCGTTGGCTTTTAATTTTTTTTAGGATGCAACACTTTATACGCAACCATTGGGGCGTTGTTTTGAGCACATAATATTATTTTTGTGGTATCCGGCAGTTCTATGAGCGCCAAGTCTCTGGTTTCTGTTTGCAAATTAAGACCACTAGCTTTCTGAGAAACGGTGGTAAACCCTCCTTTTCCGTCGCCAATTAAGAACAGACCTTTATTGGCGTCATACCGCCCGTATTTTACTCTGGAGCCAAAGAAATTTCCTCCTAAAATGAGGTCTTTAAAGCCGTCCTCATTCATGTCATGTGCTAAAATTCCGTATATGGGCGCAAACTGAGCCGATGCTGGTAAAGGGGTTATTTTAAAGGTGCCATCTCCTAAATTTTCTACAAAACTGCTGTCAAAAGTGGTTGCTTCAAAAACCGTTACATCTTTTAGTTCCTCGGCAGAAAAAATATCTGTTATTTTTTGGTCTGCATAATCGGAATAATTAACATACCTCGTTTTTAGCATGCTAAGTTGGTCCACTAAATCATCTTTTGAGAAAACCGGATATTCTTCGCCCATAATATAGCTGCACATAATAGGATCTAAGGTGCCATTATTGTCAAAATCCTTTACGAATAAACGCACGGGTTCACTGGGGGAAGCTTTTAGCTGGGAGTTACGACCATGGTTTCCAATCACAAAATCGATATCGCCATCATTGTCCATATCCGACGCCATAATAGTATTCCACCAACCGTTTGAATTTTCTAATCCTGTAGCCCCCGTAGGCTCTGTAAAGACATTTCCTTGGTTAAGAAATACTCGAATGGGCATCCATTCACCAACTAGAATAAGATCTTGTTTTTCATCATTGTTGATATCTACAAAGGTAGCATCGGTAACCATGCCAATAAATTCCAAAGCGGGGTTTACTATTTTAGTAATATCGCTAAAATTACCTTTACCGTCATTCTCTAAAAGATAACTTCGAGGTATTGTGGGATATGCTCCGGGAACTAAACGACCACCAATGAATAAGTCCAGATCGTCGTCGTTGTCGTAATCTGCTGCAGTTACACAAGAAGTACTGGTGTACATTTGGGGTATTTGTCCGACTGATTTTTTAAATTTTCCCTTGCCATTATTAAGATAAAGTCGGTCTTGAAGTAATGGGTCATCAAGGTCAAACTCATTGCCACCGCTAACCACATAAAGATCCAAATCCCCATCATTATCAGCATCAAAAAATAAGGCATCAATGTCTTCGGAATGTCGATCTTCGATAAATGCTACTTGAGGCATGGCAACAAAACGCCCCGATTTTAACTGCTTAAAAACAGTTCCTTCATAACCTTTGGCACCGCCAATGAAGAAATCTTCCAAACCATCGCCATCGATATCCCCCTTTGCAATTTTTGGCCCTTGGGTAGATAACTTATGAGGTAAAAGCCGCTCTCTTTGAAAATCATTAAAGTTATTTTCAATATGATTGTGTAAGAGGAGGCTATCTTTAAGAAAATAAGGTAATTCTGCTATTCCTGTTTCAATATTGGGCATTGCTGCTTCTTTTTGAAAAAGGGTTAGGGTTTGATTCGTAGCGATGTGTAACAATACCTGTTCCTTACCGTCGGGCCAAGTGATTTTTAAGCTATCTATTTTTTTTTGTGCACCAAGCCCAAACACAAGCGTATAATCTACAGAAGATTGATACCCTCTCACAGGCATTAATTCTTGAGTAAACGTTGCATTTGAAGTAAAAATTTGAATTTTAGACCCAATGCCGAACGTATTATTTCCAGTTCCTTTTAAATTCAATTTTACAAAATGATTTTGAGATAATTTTTCACTGTTGTTCCTATAAATAAATGCTTTTTCGTCTATATTGTTTACCACGAGATCTAAATCTCCATCGTTGTCCAAATCGGCATAGGCGGCTCCATTGGACAGTGATTTTTGATGCAGTCCCCATTCCGTATTTACCTTTTGAAAAGTGAGATCCTTATTGTTTTTGTAGGCGTAATTTTGGACTACTGAGGAAGGCATTTTCTCTAAAAGTTGCATAATTGCAGTTGCCTTTCCTGTTTTGTTTTCGTTAATTTTTTCCTGAACCGCATAATTTATAAAGTCCATATTGGTATAGTCCCGTTTATAGCCATTGGTAATAAACAGGTCTTTAAAACCGTCATTATCAAAATCGGCAAATAAGGAGGCCCAGCTCCAATCTGTATTTGATACGCCCGAGAACTGTCCAATTTCGGAAAAGGAAGTACCCTGATTATTAAGCTGTAACATATTGCGCATGGTCTGGTTATAGAAACCGGAAGCAGCTAAGCGACTAAATTTTTCGTAGTTGTCCGGCCCTGAAACCATTTTTTGCCGATAATTATCTTCCGGAAGCATATCTAGCAACATCATATCTGTAAATCCGTCATTGTTGATGTCGGCAATATCAGAACCCATAGAATATAAGGGGGTGTGCCCTATGTAGTCTTGTAATCGTTCAGAGAAAGTGCCATCGGTATTATTAATATAGAGATAATCTTGCTCGTTATAATCATTCGAAATGTAGATGTCGGGCCATCCATCATTGTTAATATCTGAAATGGCAATACCAAGACCAAACCCCAACACGTTGGTAATAAGTCCAATGTTTTCACCTACTTCTACATAGGTGCCATTTTCGTTTTTGTAGAATTTATCAGAATAGGCTGGGTTTTTCCTGTTCTTTAATTGTTCGGATATTTGTCCAAATCCGGCATATTCTTGCGTGGAGTGATTTAATACGTAGAGATCCAAATCACCGTCTCTATCATAATCAAAAAAAGCCGCTTGTGTACTGTATCCGGAATCGTCTATCCCGTATTTTGCTCCTTGTTCTGTAAAGGTAAGATCACCATTATTGATAAAAAGCAAGTTTTTTCGTTTGTTAGGATCGGGGGCTGCCGATCTACATACATAAATGTCCAAAAACCCATCTCCGTTTACGTCGGCCATAGTAGTACCGGTATTCCATAGTCCTTCTGCAAATACGCCGGCTTCTTTGGCGATTTCTTCAAATTTAAAATTACCCTTATTAATGTACAGGTGACTGCCAACCATATTTCCTGTAAAGTAGATATCGGGCAAACCGTCATTATTGAGATCTCCAATGGCAACGCCACCTCCGTTATACAGATAGCCATATTCCAGTACATTAAACGCCTCGGTTTCTTTTAAAATATTTTTAAAATGTACATTGGTTTGAGATGAAGGTAACAACGAAAATAAGGTACTGTCATCTACCTTTGCGCAGGATAGTAACAGAAAAGGCATAGCCAAAAGTGCGAAAAAGTGTCGTGTACCTGCCATTTTTTTTAAATTAGGAGCCATTATATCTTGTCACGGTCAAAAGTCAGTCTACGATATTTTATTTCTATAGCTGAATATAGAAGTAAGATAGGGTATTATCGGTTTTTGAAAAACAAAAAATGCCAATGAGTAATTATTGGCATTTTTCGCAACTAAAACTAACTCAAAACTTAATTCTTTTTATCCCACCAAAGTTTTGTGGTGCCATTATCTGGCCCTCCAAGCAAGGAGCTTACGGCTTGTTGAACGGCTTCCCCGTTGGTAGAATACTCACTACTTACATAGGGCATTCTTCTCGGTATTTCGGTTACCGGGATGTTTGGGTTTATAGAATTTAATCGATCGTACAATGTAGGATATCCTGTTCTTCTCCTTTCGGCGTAGGCTTCTTCACTGTCGGGATATAGGGCAATCCACTTTTGGGTGATAATTTGTTCTAATTGCCGTTCTGCAGAAGCACCGGCATCGAACGCTACGGGTACTGTGGATACAGGTGGTGTTGATGCATCTAGAGCCGCTGGTACATTGGTGCTGCTTACATAATCGTTTCCGGAAAGGTCAGTGCCACTAAACCCAAGTTCTATATGAGAGGCAACAATACCCTGATTGTACAAATCTGCGGCAGTACCCCCCATATTCCATCCACTTACAGCTCCTTCTGCTCTTAGGAAAAAGGCTTCGGATGCTCTTATAACCGGCCAGTCTGGTCCGGGTGTATCTGCTGTGATAAAAGCTTCGGCCATATTGGAAGCAATATCATTGAAAGGCGTTCCTTGCTTTTGGGCAATGCTTTGCCCGTTGCGCATACCTTCGTAGTTAAAGGTAACTCCGGCTGGGTCATCCAATGGATCTGGAATATCCGCTTCGGAGAAATAACTGGAAACCCTAGGGTCTTGATATCCTTTTAGGATACTTTCCATATCCGCACTCATACGAAATTCGCCCCATTGTGTGATGGTGGTATAATGATTTCGAAAATCGTTTCCTGTTGGGATAAATGCACTTTCGCTATTATCGGTCATCACCCCGTCGGCTACCGCTTTTTCGGCCTCTACTCTGGATTTAGCTGCATCTACATATTTAATACGCATGGCCAAACGCAACCGAAGAGTATTGGCAAACTTTAACCAGTTATCTGCCGATCCTCCATAGATAATATCGTTAGAACCCAAAAATGATGTTTGTCCGGCATTTGCCTTAAGAACCGTAACCGCTTCATCCAAGCTGGTAAAGAAATCGGAATAAATAACTTCTTGCGAATCATAAGGTACTGTAGATTCAAGATTGCCAAAATTTAAATAAGGAATAGGACCCCAAAGGTCGGTTATTCTGTGGTAAAAATACACTCTCCAAACCTTCATCATGGCGTTTTCTAAGGTGAATCCTAAGGTTTCTGCTTGGTCTTCGGCCACTTTAATATTGGGCGCTGCTTGTCCGTAAAACCAGAGATAAGCTCCGTTAAGCCATCGGTCTACCAATTCAAATTGATCGGAGCCAAAGTTGGGCGCTGTAGTTGAGAAATAATTGGCGTAAATATCCGGAAACAAGGAATGCCCTAATTGAAAAGGACCTCTACCATCTCTACCCGGCTGAGCCCAAGGGGTGTAATGCGGAGTAAAAAGGGCGCTTCTCACAAACAGTGGATATTCCGCTGAGGTAACGGCGTCTAGCGTAAAGTTTTTAGGATCTGTGTTTATACCGTCGAAATCGTCGGTGCACGCCGAAAACAGCCCCAAAATCATTAGGCTGAAACTTAATGTAATTAGTATTTTTTTCATCTTATTTCTTTTTAGAATTACAATTTTTTTAGAAACCAAAGTTTATAGATACCCCAAATGTTCTTGTGGTGGGTGGCGCAAAAGCTTCACGTCCTTCGGCAGAATTGCCTAGGTCGGTTACCGCTTCCGGATCTACATTTTCGGCTTTGTTAGAGAAAAAGAATAGGTTTCTACCTACTAAGGATATATTTGCCGAAGAGATAAAGGTTTTAGACAAAATACTTTGTGGCACGGTGTATCCAAGTATGAGTTCTCTTAATCGAACATTAGATGCATCGCGAACAAAAGCTTCACCAACCGGAGCATTTCTACCGCCCAAACCTTGACCGCTCCAAAGGGCTTCTGCATCTACAGCAATGGTGTTTGGAGCACCACTTTCCGTAACCGCTGTTTCGTTTCGGAAAATATTTTGGCCAAAAACCAATGAACCGTCGCGTCCTTGAGCCGTAAAATCTAAAAGTCCGTCCGAGGCCAAAATAGCTTCGGAAAAGGAGGCAATAGTACCGCCTTGACGGATATCAATTAAGGCACTGAAATTAAAATTCTTAAAGCGGAAAGAGTTTCGAATACCTCCTAACCAATCTGGGTTAAAGTTGGCAATTTTAACGTCTAACCCATTTGTTTTAAGGGGCACACCATCGGCACCCACAATAACGTTGCCTTGAGCATCACGTTGAAAGCCTCTAGAATATACATCCCCAAATTCCTCTCCTTTTACCAAGCGGAATTGCCTGATAAAATCGGTAGCAACAATCAATTCATCCTGTTCACCGTCTAAAATTTCAAGAACTTCACTTTGGTTCGTTGCAAAATTAAAATCGATATCCCAAGAAAAATCCGGCGTGCTAAAGATATTGGCACCCAACATAATTTCTACACCTTTGTTTTGAATATCACCCCCGTTTTGGAATCTTGAAGTGATACCAGATCCTGACGGCGTGGGGGTTTGAAAGATTTGATCGAAAGTGTTGGTTTTATAATACGTAAAGTCTAGTCGGAATCTGTTGTTTAAGAAACGGGCATCGAAACCTAGTTCCGTAGATTGTGTAGTTTCCGGTCTTAAATCGGATGCAGGTTGGTTAGGATTAATATTTAAGGTTCCTGCAAGAATATCTGCTCTTCTGGAAATACTAAATGGCGAGGTATCGTTACCTACTTCTGCCCATGAACCTCGTAATTTTAAGAAGCTAAAGAAATCTGGCATTTCCATTAAATCGCTTACCACAGCGGTTAAACCAAAGGAAGGATAAAAATAAGATCTATTGTCTGCGGGTAGGGTGGAACTCCAATCATTTCTTGCGGTTATATTAAGGAATATGGCATTTTTATAAGAAATTTCCCCCAAGCCGTAAATTGATTGTACTTCAAATTTACTAAAGGCTTCTGTAGATCTAGGTAGCGCAGTATTGCTGAGTGCAAAGAAGTTTTCAATGGTAAAATTAGTACCTTGACCTTGGATTTGATTGAATTCGAATGCCCTTTGGTTGGCACCCACACTCACATCAATTTTAAAATCATCTGTAATTTGTTTGTTGTAATTAAGAAGGAAATCGGTATTCCAATCATAAGAATTACTGGCTCTATTGATGAACTGACCGAACTGGGCTACCGTAAATGTATCATTGTGCCATAGTTGTTGTTCGGATCTGTTAGCTCTGTCGATTGTAGATCTACCCAAAATGGAAAGGTCTGGAGTAATTTGATACTTTAAGGAAAGTAATCCAATAACACGTTCATCTAAACGAGGGTTGCGAACGTTATTTATAGTCCAGTAAGGGTTACCACCGCCATTGAAACGCGGCAAAAAGTAATGTTGTCTTACTTTACCTTCATCATTAATAAAATCGAATTGTCTAATATCTTGCGTACGAATGTTTCTAGGAAGAATATACAGATAACGCAAGGGATTATCAAAACCTTCGCCTGTGGCCAGCACATTAGAGAAATCGTCTCTAATGTAGTTAACTTTAGCGTCTAATTGCAATTTGTCCGTAATACTGGAGGTTAAACGCGTGTTGATACTGTGTCGTTTTAGATCGTTACCGGGAATGATGCCCCCCGCTTCTGTAAATGTATACCCGATAAAAGCGTTCGATTTTTCATTATTAATGTTAACACCCACGTTGGTGGCCAATTCATGTCCGGTTCTAAAAAAGTCCTCTACATTATCCGATTGCGGAGAAAAAGCGTACGTATTACCGAAATTTGGATTGTTCGGATCGTTCGTCCAATGCGCTACTTGGGTTCCATCCATCACGGGACCCCAAGAGGTAGTGGCAGTTGGCGAATAAACTCCGGCGGAGCCTTGACCAAATTGATTTTGATAGTCTAGCAAAAATATGGCGTCGGCTAAGGTAGAGGTAAACCCAATGGTGGTAGAGATACCTTCTTTAGCGCCTCTTCCCGACTTGGTAGTCACTATAATAGCACCGTTTTGCGCACGACTACCGTAGAGGGCGGCCGCATTTGCGCCTTTAAGAACAGAAATGTCCTGAATGTCATCGGGGCTAATGTTAGAGATGTCTCCGTTAAGTAGTATTCCGTCGACCACATAAAGCGGTTGACTACTCCCTCCAATAGAGCGGTTACCCCTTAGGAGTACTTTAGATTCAGATCCAACACCAGTAGATCCTGTGGTAACCGATATACCGGCAACTTTACCACTTAATCCGTTTACGGCGTTCACATTTCGCGCTTTTGCCAGTTCCTCACTATCTACACCTTGCGTGGCGTACGAAAGTGATTTCTTTTGCCGCTCAATACCCAAAGCGGTAACAACCACTTCGTCTAATTGGCTGGCATCTTCCTGAAGCGCAATATTAATTACATCAGATGCCCCAACGGTGACAGTAGCAGTTTGTGTTCCCAGATAGGAAAAAACCAATACGCTGCCCTGTGCTACTTCTATGGAATAATTTCCATCAAAGTCGGTTTGGGTGCCATTGGTGGTTCCTTGAACCAGAACATTAACACCGGGTAGCACCAAACCATCGGCAGCACTGGTAACGGTTCCCGTTACTGTTTTGGTTTGTGCAAGTACGTTTCCGGCATACAAGCCAAGTGCCAGAATCATAATAAGCCTGAGTTTTTTAATCATGATACATTGAGTTTAGTTAGTAAATTTTCAACAACATCTTGTAGCAAAGATGTTAAATTAATATTAAAGTACTAATTTACTTTGTAGTTTACAAAAATTATCAAAAATTTCGACCAACAACGAAAGCGAGTCGCTGGATAACAATATCTAAACAGCGAAAAATTGAAGTCTGGGAAATCGAGTTATTTTTAAAAGGAATTAAATTCTTTTAATTTTTCTTTTTAGTTTATCACTAAGAATTTTAAGAAATGTAAATAGGAATAAGACGTATTATTTTAATGAAAGCAGGATTCTAATACCATAATTTTTTGGTATACGTAGGACTGTTGTTTATTTTTATACATCCAAAATTTTGGTATTTGTGAAACACAAATTAAAAAGACGCAAAAAATAATTACTCGCCAACATGGGCTTTGTAGAAATTCCATGCTTCTTTAGCCACATTTCTTCCCAATTCTAATCCTGCAACATTATCTGATTGTATGTGATATCCTCCGTAAACCCTTGATATACCTGCCATTTCAGCCGTTTCAGTGAAGGTTGGGAAGTTCAATTCTACCGTATCCCCTAAATTATCCGGTTCTGTAAGTGCACCTGCAACCAGTGTCATTTTTTCACCAAAAGTATCACTACCCGTCCATAATTTAAGGGCTTCAGCACAAGCCCCGCTAATGGTACTGTGTCCGGAAACATAACTGGGAAACGGAGGACATAAAAATATTTCTGGAGAATAAGGTCTCCATTGCTCGCCTTTCAGTTCCATCATTCCTTTACCTTCGCCCCCCCATCCAAAAACAGTTTTATCTTTATAGTATTCATGTACTAACGCATAGGGTCGGGCAAAATCATAGAACATTTTAGAATCCCACGAGGCAATAAAGGCGTCCATAGCTACGATTTGATTAAAAAAATACATTTTCACGTCTTGATCCAACGTATGGTTATCCCTACGTGAAACGGCTTGCGCAAAATTTAACCAATGCCCGGCTTGTTGCACAGATTTAGGCCCATCTCTCATAAATTCTACTAATGCTCTTTGGTAATCTGTTAGATTAGATTGCATGGCTACGACCTCGTCTACTTCCAATTTTAATTCTTCTGAGCCTAGCATAGGTGGAGGTCCCGGACGAAATTGATCGGCAGATTTTAAGGTAATTGGTTGCACGTTTTGCCAAAAAGGTGTTAAACACTCAGGCGCATATTTTCCGCCCTTACCGTCTGCAAAATACTTGGGTTGCCACCGATTTAAATTTACGTTTTCATCCGCAGAATTTACGGGGGCGTAGCCGGTGTAATTATAATAGGGTTCTGCATTTTTCGGATCTTCTTCCCCATATTGGTTGGCGCCATCGCCTTTTCTGGCTTCAATAACGGCTTTTGCGGCTAAATTACCGATACCCTCCGGGGTGCTGGGATCTAGAGATTTATTCATAGGATCTAATCCCAATTGTTTCATGAATTCGGAAAACATTGAACTATCACTATAGTAATATTCGTTCATGGTTCTAAAGGCTGCGTAGCTTATTGCAATTTCCTTATTTCGCAATGTATGTTCTTTATTCGGTCGTTTAGCTACTCCCGTCATGTAAACGGGTTTTGCAATGGTGTCATAACTGCTCCATGCATCGAAAATGGCTATAAAAATGAGGCCTAGATAGCGCGATGTAATTGTTGGTCGAGGCGTAAATCGTTCGGTATCATTGGCAGTAGCTTCAAGTGCGATTTGTCCCCATTGATAGGCTATATTATGTATGCCTGTGGGTTGTTCGGTTTTTTCTATTGTTTTCTTTGAAGTGGTATTACATGAAAATAAACTGAAAAATATAAGACAGGTAAGAAGTATTCTGTGCATTGCTTTTTTTTTAAAATAAACCGATTTTTTAGCTATTTAATAGTGTGGATTTAAAATTAGTAAATTAATTGTTCAAGCCTTCAAACACTTGTATGAACTCATCGTTATTCCCAACTATGATTTGTTTTTTTTGGTTTACAATAATAGGGACGATTTTTTTTGCGTCTTTATTGGCAAAAAATCCGCTTTCTATTGGACTTATAGGTTGAAAATCACCTTTTCCGTTTCCAAGCATTACAAGACCCGTTCCTGCGTCGTTTCTCGGAGTTTCAATTTCTGATACAAAAAGATTACCTGCTAGTAGAATGTCTAGATGCCCATCGTTATTAAAATCATCTACAAAAACATCGTTGATATTAGACAGTTGCGCCATGTTTGGAAGGGCTTTTAATTTAAAGCTAGCATTTCCTAAATTTTCAATATAATATGATGCAAATGTATGAGCTTTATAATGAATTGAATTTTCTAAATTTTGCTCGCCGTAGATTTCATTCAATTGTAAGGAGGCAAAAAGGTCATACTTTTGAAACTCCTGTTTAAGAGAAGGAATTTGATCTGAGGAACAAGAGAACCCTCTCAAAGGGTAATGTTTTTCATCATTGTAATACCCTAAAACAATGTCATATTGCCCGTTATTGTCAAAATCGTTAAAATAAATATCGAAGGGTTCCTCTATAGAAGTTTTGTATTTGTAATTGAGACCAAGGTTTCCTACAATGATATCCATATCCCCATCATTATCAAAATCTCCTTTTTCAATACTAAACCACCATCCTTCGGTGTTTTCAAAGTCGGCTAGCGGTTCTTTAACTAAGATTCCGTTCTTATTTTTAAAAACAGAGATGGGCATCCATTCACCTACAAGGATGAGGTCTAAAAATGAGTCGTTGTCATAATCCATCCAAATGGCATCAGTGACCATACCTACATTTTTTAGCTCGGGAGCTTTGGTATTTGTGACGTTTATTAATTGGCCATCTTGGTTTTCTAAAAGCATGCTAGAGGCCGGCAAGGGGTATTGATGCGGAATGTGCCGTGCGCCAACAAATAAATCTACATCCCCATCATTATCAAAGTCACCAGCTTTTACAGTGGCTCCACTCATTCGATCCGCATTCAAAATGGCTCCTTTAGAAAAAGTACCTTTTCCATCATTAACATAAAATCGATCTATGTAGTGCGGATCATTTACTGGGTATTCATTACCGCCACTCACTACATACAAGTCCAGAAAGCCATCGCCGGTAATATCAATAAAAAGGGCATCTATGTCCTCATAGACGGCTTCTTTTGACCAAAGCGGTGAGGAGTCTTTAACAAAGCTTCCATCATTTTGTTGTATGTAAAGTGCCGCTTCGTAACCAGTAGCCCCACCTATATATAGGTCTTCCAAACCGTCGTTGTTAACGTCTCCCTTGGCTAGCGCCGGACCAAACTGTGATAATTTGTGCGGTAACAAAACTTGTTTGTCAAAATCGTTAAAGGTATTTTCTTGATGTTGATGCTTTATGGGAAAAGTGCTGGTTGTTTCTTTAAAAAGTGCTGCCGTATGTACAAGTTCTTCCGATTGTTGTTTTTGTTTCCCCGATGTATTTTTTAATTTTAAAGTTTGATTGGCTTTTACATTTTTTAAAACAGTTTCCGTGTCATTGGGCCAGCGAACTAAAATACTGTCCACAATTTGATGATTTCCCAATCCAAAATGCGCAATGGATTCGCTTGTGGAGTATATACCACGTACATTGGAGGTTTCAAAATATTGCTGTGTATCGCTGGCATAAAGTTTAATCTTGATGCCAAAGACCGATTTGCCTTTCTCATCTTCAAGGGCTATTCTTAAAAAGTTGGCGTTCGCAAAAAGCTCGGAATTGTTTTCGTAGATAAATGCGGACTCATTAATATTATTAACTACAATATCGAGATCGCCATCATTGTCAAAATCGGCATAGGCAGAACCGTTTGAAAAGGAAGCTTGGTTTAATCCCCACGCCGCTGTAATTTTTTCGAAATTTAAGTTGCCATTATTCTTAAAGGCATAATTTTCTATGGGTTGGGAGGGTAAAATAGATATAGCTTCTTTTAGATCTAATATGTCCCAAATTGAAGCGTTACCCCCATCCGGATTTTCCATAACCCATTTATTTGCTGTATCCGTAATGTATTGTCCTACTTTTTTATCTGCATCTGTATTGCGAATATCGTGCAATAGGCCATTAGTTATGTAGGTGTCTTTTAATCCGTCGTTATCAAAATCGGCAATAAGGTTAGACCAACTCCAATCTGTGGCGGCCATTCCTGTAAACTGCGCAATATCGCTAAACGTGTTGTTACCGTTGTTCAGTTGCAATGCATTGTACATGTATTGGTAATGCCCTCCGTTGGCCACTACTTGCCAAAACGAATCAGGGTTCATACCACTCATATTCGATTTAAGTCGAAAATTGTCTTCTGCAACCATATCTACCACAAAGATATCCAGTAGCATATCATTATCAATATCTGCGGCATCTACACCCATACTGTAGTATGGGATATGATTCATGGCGGTATCTATGATATTGGTAAAGGTGCCGTCGGCATTATTTATAAATAAAAAATCGGGCGCATAGAAGTCATTGGCCACATACAAATCAGTCCATCCATCATTATTAAAATCGCTTGCCGAAACAGCATTTGGGAATCCTGTTAGGTTTAGACCCGCTTTTTCAGTGACATCTACGAAGTGATCCCCCATATTTTTATATAGGCGTAGTGAAAATTCGGGCAGTAATAATTCAGTACCCGATAATTTGGAATAGCTGCCAGGATTTGGCGGCTGAGTTAACAAAAAAAGATCCAATGTACCGTCCTTGTCAAAATCGAGGAAAGTGGCATGTCGTGTACGTTGGTCATTTGCTACACCATACTTTTCTGCTTCTTCCTTAAAAGTGCCATCTCCTTGGTTTATGTAAAGCAAGTTTTTTCTTAAATTCGGAGCATCATCGTATAATTCTCTACTAACATAAATATCTAAAAAGCCGTCATTATTAACATCTGTTACGGTAACACCTGTGGACCAACCACCATCACTTTTTATCCCTGATTTGTTTGTTACATCTTGAAATTCGAAGTTCCCTTTATTGAAATATAATCGGTCGTCCACAAGATTGCCTGCAAAATAGATATCTTGTAAGCCGTCGTTATTAAAATCGCCAACACCAACGCCGGCACCACCGTAATAATTGGCATATAAAAAAATATTGGCCTCTTTGGTGTCTTTTATTTTATTTACAAAATCAATCCCCGTTCGTTTTTTAGAAAGTAGGCTGAATCTCGTTTTGTCTTGTGCTGTAATTGCCGTTTGTAGAGTAGCAAAGACCGTTATGAACAGACCTAAGAACCGCGCTGAATGTAAAGTTTTCATATTCTTGAAAATTCATAAACAAAATAAAGGAGAGTTGCCTCTCCTTTATAAAACTAACTCAAATAAAAATTACTAACAAACAGAATATTAAAAATTAAGGTACATCCCACCAAACTCGGGTGGTTAACTCGTCCGGACCCTGCGATGCAACCGCAGCGGCATAATTTTCCGGATTATCAGTTTGCTCACTTTCGGGGTAGCTTAAGCGGCGTGGAATTGTGCCATTGGTAACATTACCCGGGAAGTTTACGGGAACCAATGTAGGAAAACCACTTCTTCTCCAGTTAGAAAACGCCTCGTACTCATTAAAGAACGTTGCGGCCCAGTATTGTGTGTTTATCTGCTCTAACGCAATCGAGGGATTATATGGTTTTAGCGCCAAATAGGCATCAACTTGAGCATCTGAAATAACGGCGGCGGGACCATAAAGTTCTAACATTTTCATGGCAGCGCGTACCCCATTATTATAGTGCGTCTCCGGGTCGCCTGCTAGGCCCCAACGAACACTAGCTTCGGCCAACATAAACTCTACTTCTGCATAAGTTTGAAAAAACATCGGTGCGTCTTCACCGGTGATTATTTCCCTGTTTGGACGGGCATAATTATCCATATTTGCCTCTCCGGTTAAATCTAAAAGCAGCTGCGAGTCCAAACCATTGGGGAAACCAATTAAGTCATCAGGATTTGTACTGCCATCACTTCTTCTGTGACCTAGTATGGGCAATCTTGGGTCATCTTCTAAAAAGTCTACAAAGGTCTTACTAAGGCTTGGGCTGTCGTCTGCGGTAAACACTTCGCCAATACCATTTCGGTTTATTCCTGCTGGACCATCTGTGTGTTCAACGTAAAAAATATCGTCGTTAGATTGCATTACACCACCGGCAATAGCTTTGGTTACCCATGTCCTGGAGGCTTCAGGGTCTACTTTAATTAATCGGAAACCTAATCGTAGCATTAGAGAATTGGCTAATCGTTTCCATTTGCCTTGATCTCCTTGATAGATGATATCGGCATTACCAAAACCGGAAACGCCTGAGCCTAGCGCAGCAGCAGATTCCTCTAATTCATTTAACAGGTCGGGATAAATTTCACTTTGTTTGTCGTATTTCGGTGCTAAAATCCCTGAAATAACTGCTTTTCCCGCTTCGCTGTAGGGAATGTCGCCATAGAGATCCGTAAGTCTTGAATAAATAAAAACACGCATAATTCTGGCAATGCTTTTCATTTCTTCTGGGGCCTCTTCTTCATCTAACTGAAACAAGATATCTTCTATAGATTTTACCGCATTTACATAATATCTGTCAAATAAAGAAGAAGCAAAACCTCTGTTCCAAGTATATTTATCACCATCCCAAAAACCGGCCGTAGTAGCCAAATGTTGCATCATTGTGGATTGGTATATAAGATTGGCTCGCCAATTATCAAAACGTTCGCTAGATGTAAATAACTGCGCTGCCGTTAACTTAGTTCCCGCTGCAACCTGCACGGGTTTGGTGGGATTCACGTTTAGTTCTTCAAAACCTTCATCACATGCGCTTAAAAAGCACATCGATAAAAATAAAATCAATATTTTTTTCATAATTATTTTTTTAAAACTTAACATTTACATTTAATCCAAAATTCCGAGTCGCAGGTACTCCAAAATATTCTAATCCTTGAGAATTTCCGACGTTGATCGCGCTTTCCGGAGTAATGTTATCGATACTCCTGCTGATGTAGAATAAATTAGAAGCTATTAAAGAAACATTTATATCGGTTAAAAATGTGTTTTCTAGCAATTTTGATGGAAAAGAATACCCCAAACTCATTTGTCGTAGTTTTACGAAGTCTGCATCTTCCACAAATTCTTCTGCAATTCTACTAATTCTGCCATAATAGGTTTGTAAGTTTTCTGGAGCTACAGTGGTTGTAAAGGCTTGTCCGGTAGCTGCATCTATTCCAGATACGGATAAACCATTTTCCCTACCGGCAAGAGTCTTTTTATTAAGTCCGTTGGCTGTGGTAACCGTGTTGGTTCCTGAAAATATTTGACCACCAAACTTACCATCGATTAACACATTTAAATTAAAGTTTTTGTAGGTAAAGGAATTGGTCCAACCTAAAGTCCAGGGAGGTACTCCTTCACCTAATATTTTGCGCTCTCCTTCTACTGCTAAAGGAACACCTTCGCTATCAATTTGGTAACGAATGGTGCCATTTTCGTCTCGGTCATAGGACACACCAAAGATAGTTCCAAAAGCCTGACCTACAATTTGGGTAATCCTCACATTTTGAGATCTGGGTTCTTCTAGATTTATGTTAGAATTTGTATCATTGGTAGCTAAAACCCTTCCCTCGTTAAAGGCACCGTTAAAAGTGGTTGTCCAACTAAAATTTTTCGTTCTTATTGGTGTACCACTTACTAGGAATTCGAAACCTTGGTTTTGAACTTCTCCAATGTTTGCGCTTGCTCCTGTGAAGCCTGAGGTTTGAGAGGTTGAAACATTTACAATATCATTAGTGGTATTGTTTTTATAGTACGCCAAATCAAAGCTTAACCTATTATTAAATAAACGTGCATCTAACCCAATTTCAGTTTCACTTTTGCTAAAAGGTACTAAATTGGCATTTGGTACATTACTTCCAGAAACTCTTCCTAAGGGTTGACCTAAGTGACCTTGATCGAAAATTTCAAAATTTAGCGATAATGCAAAGGCATCTTGTGCACCACCGGCCACTTCTGAGTAACCTCCTCTTAATTTAAGAAAGGAAACAAAATCAGGTAAATCTAACGCATCCGACAAAATTAAACTTCCATTAACCGAATAATAAAAATCATCGTTGGGGCTTGTTTTTCCAGGAAAGGATAAAGTCGAAAACCAGTCGTTTCTTCCTGTAAATGTGACATATGCGAATCTATCGTATGAAAATTCTACAGAGCCATAAACCGAACCAATTTTTCTTTCGCTGAAATTTCTACTTCGTGATTGCTGCTCTACGTTGCCTAAATCTTCAAGACCCGGTACAATAAATCGTGAACCTCCTAAATTAAGAGATTCTTGTTTAATGTGGTTGCTATTTGCACCTACAAAAGCTACAGTAGAAAATTTGTCCGTAATGTCTTTTTCCACACCCAGTATTAAATCGGCATCTACTTGGTTAAATCTAATTTCGTTTTCGTTAATACTTCCTAGCGGGATGAAAGCCGTTCCAAAGGGTTCTACGGCCACTCTTTTAATGGTAGAGTGGTCAACGCCCACACGTCCTGATAGATAAAGCCAATCTAAAATATCATATCGGAGCGTAGTAGAGGCTATAATTCTCGTTTTAACATCTTCATTTCTAAAGTTAAAGGCTGCAAAATATGGATTCTGCGTAAACGTATTGTTAGAGAAGGTACGCTCAGTTAGGTCCTCATTGGCTCCGGGGTTCATTAGCCGGACATCTACGTTAGCCGGTAAGTTAGCTACCGTAAAGTTAGCGTTCCCTGGGGCATCCGAAAGTCTCGGTCTGTTATTAGCTTTTTCTACAATATACCTGGCGGTTACAGAACTTGTTAATTTATCTGCCAGCACCGAACTAGTATTTAAAGAAAAGGTTTTTCTATTTAAACTAGCATTTGGCATGATGTCTTCATTTGTTAAATCTGATGCAGACAACCTGTAGTTGGTTTTTTCGGAGGCATTGGTTAATGCCACGGTGTTAATAAACGTGGTACCTGTTCGGTAAAAATGACTTAAATTGTTTCCTACAGATGAATAGGGTCTTTCCACACCATCCCATTGTATTACATTGCTGCCATCTAATTTTGCACCCCAAGAGGAAAGACCATTATCCCTTACTTCTTGAAGGTTAACAGGTTTTCTTGCACGGGTACCTTGGCCATATTCTCTTTGAAAGTCCTGTATAGAAGTATCTATAACATCGAAGGTTGCGGAACTACTGTATTCCACACCTAGACCTTCTCTTCCTTTTCCAGACTTGGTAGTAATTAGAATTACACCTCCGGAAGCTCTAGAGCCATATAAAGCAGAGGCTGCTCCACCTTTTAAAACAGTAAGTGTTTCAATATCATCTGGGTTTATACTGGAAATACCGTCGCCACCGTCTGATCCGCCCCAAAGGCTCGCAGATCCGTTGTTGTCATTTCCAATTGGGATACCATCAATAACATATAAGGGTTGGTTATCTCCTGAAAGCGAACTTGCCCCTCGTATAACAACCCTACTGGAACCAGCAGCACCCGTGGCATTTTGAGTGATGTTAACACCGGCGATTTTTCCTTGAAGGGAATTAATTGCATTGGGAGTTTTGATAGTGGAAAGTTCTTCGCCACCAACTTCGGTTAAGGCATACCCCAAGGCTTTGGTTTCTTTTCTGATTCCCAAAGCTGTAACTACAACCTCGCCGAGTTGTTCTGCATCTTCAGACAACGAAACATTGATAGAAGATTGCCCATTAACTGCAATCTCTTTGGTTGTAAATCCAAGTGAAGAGAACACAAGAATACCTGTACTAGATGCATTGATGGTGTAATTGCCATCAAAATCGGTAGAAGTCCCGTTAGCGGTACCTTTTTCGACAACGTTTACGCCCGGTAAAGGAAGTCCTCCATCATCTGTGGCTGTACCCCTAATCGTGATACTTTGCTGCGCTGTAATGCTATTTAGGAATAGCAGCGCAATAACCGTAAAAAAACAGTTTAACTTTTTTTTCATGCTGAGTTGATTTTAGTTAGAGTGTTAAAGTAAACTTAAATTAACGCAATTTTAATAAATCCTTAATAGGATGTTATAATTTTTAGACCGACAACAATTCTCAAGAGACAAACAACGTATAATAGAATCTTATAAGATGACAAATAATAGTGTTTGAAAGGTAAAAAAGCAGTTACTTTTTAGGAAGTTTCTTAAATGATTTAATAATGGAAATTTGTTCCGAGGTAAACGCCGGGCCATCAAAAAAAGAAATACCGGCGGCTCCGTTTTGCATCGCTAGATGTATGGCTTCCTCTAGGTCTGTGGCGGACATAGAGGGTAAATAAATACCGGCGAAAAGTTTCGTCTTTTTTGGATGTAGGTCCGTTATGCCTTGTTTTGTGGCGTAGCCAATCCAATCAATTTCCTCATCATAAAATTGATTGTATATCATTGGAAATACGGCATCCACATCCCATTTATCCCATCTTTGGCGCACCATATGATCTGCCATTTCGGGATAGGGAAATACGGCGGCCGTCAACTTTTTGTCATACTTGTGTGCAATTACGTAGGCGTCGTCTACAATAGATTTAACTTTATTTAGCCTAAAATTTTTCCATTCCATATCTATGCCTGGATGGGTAAAGTCTACAGGGTTTTTGTGGTGTAGTTTTTCAAATTCTGACGTGCACACGTCACAATAACAAAAATCATACCTTGCAAGTTCCTCATTTTGAACTAAATTGTATTTGGGCAACAGGCTAATTGGTAAAAATATATCGGAGTAGCGTATGTAGTCTAAATGCACACTAGTAATGCCCTCTACCTTAGCTAAACCTTCTACTAAAGAGAGAATATGAGCTTTAGCACCTTCTCTACTAGGACATAGCCATTTGTAGTAATCTACATAAGGCGGTTCATCAAAACACGATTTTCCGTCCCGGCTTACGGCATACCATTCTGGATGTTGTTCTGCAATAGCGTCGCCGGGACGATTTATAGTAAACATCCATGCATGTACCTCTAAGTTGGCTTTTTTTGCAATGGGTACTAGGCGGGCTAATACATTGGGATCTGCATACGTGTTAATTAGAATGGCGTCAATGCCATTTTCGTTATAAGATCGGAATTCTTTAGCAAAGGAATCATCAGATCTGGTTTTATCAGCGGTAACCCAAGCTAAAAAAGTTGGGCTACTTTCTTCACTCAGTGCTACCTCCGTAGACTCCATTTTATTGCGAGAATGCGAGCTGTCACAAGCAACTATAGCAGTTATGGACCATAAAATGAAAATGAATTTTGCGGTGTATTTAGGTTTCATTAATTTACTTATTTTATGAATTATTGGTTCTTTTGTTAAGGTTTACTTGGGGCTTTTGTGGGTTTCGAACTTACCATCTTCTTTTATTGTTAAAATCGTATTCGTAAAAGGACTTTTAACAGAAAGAACCCAACCAAATTTTGAGACTTCTAACTTTGGGATAATTAGAGCCCCCATAATTTCTGTTTTTTTAATTTTTAAATTGGGTTTTGGAATTCCACTTTTCAAATAACTTCTATAGATTTCATACAAATACCATTTAATATGTTCGTCTTTGGGAATTTCAAACATGACGGGATTACCCACTGTATGGTTAGAAAAATAAACATAGCCCCAATGTTCAGGTTCGTGCATATTAATAACACCTTGAGGCGACCAAACCCAGTTGTATTCTGGCAAATAAGTATTAGATTGCAATTCTTTTTTTCTTTCATAAGTGCCATTTTTTAAATCGAATTGCCAATTGACTCGCGAAAAATTGATTCTCCAAAAATCATTTTCAGATATATCATGGTTGTGTGCAGCCTCGGTGATGGCATTCCACGGAATGGCCACTTCTAAAGTCCAACCCGTATCTTTGTCCGTAGCATTGTTTAGGGTGCCATCTACATAAATTGCTGATTTTAATCCGTTTGCATTCCAGTGGTTAAGTACTTTACCATTATTTCTGTAGGGTTTGGTTAAAAAAAGATCCCAAATAGTATTTAAACTATTGATCTCAATTTCATAATAATTATGTGTATCCCCATCCGGATCAATAAAAATTTCAAAATCATTATTATAAAAAATGACAGTATCCCGTTGTTTTAATGTGCCCCAGACATCGGACTCTTTTAAGTCCGCCAAAAAATAGAGATTTTGAGTGTCCCATACCATTTTAATTCGGGTGTCAAATACTGGTTTTTTGACCCCTTCAATATCAATGAATAGATCGGTATACGCTGCTTTTTGCCAAGATAACTCGGAGGCTTTTCCATCTATTTTTATAGAATCTAGGGTTTTGTATGCAATGTATTTTTTAGGGGCCTTTTGAGATGTCGTTTTTTGAAAAGACAGCACACAGAAAAGCGTTACACTAAAGAGGCAAAGTTGATTTAAGCAAAACATGACCGCTGTATTTGTCATTTGAAGCAATTTTTTTAAAATCTTACCAATTCGTTAGTTGCCAAATTAGTTGCATAGATCATCGAGATTTGACAAATTAAAGTATATTTAACCTAAACAAAATAAGGAATTAAAGTATCTCATCATTTAATTTTAGACGAACAACTTTTTTTAACAGTCAGACGCCAAGAAGCGCAGGATTTATGGAAACCGGAAATGCAGCAACAATTAATAAGAATCCATTTTTAAAGGAAGATAATCTACCCAAATATGGCATTACCTACAAGCACCATATTTTGTTTTGGGCAGTATACTTTCTTTTTAATACGCTCCGATGGGGCAGCTACTTTGATGATTACAGCTATTCTTTCAAAACCAATATCTTAAGTTTTTCCATCCATATAGCGCTGGCCTACCTTAATATTTATTATTTAATGCCCAAATGGGTGTATGCCAAACGGTACTTGCACTACGCAGTGGCTGTATTTTTATGTCTTGTTGTGGCGCTGTTGTTGCGATTCAATTTAACGTATTATTTGATTAGTCCGGATATTTGGCCGGAGGGCCCCGAAATTATAGATCACATTACCCTTAATTATGCGGTTCAAATGATGTTGGGAGAGCTGTATGTAATGTCTTTTGTTACGGCCATAAAAATAACGATAGATCGGTTGCAGGAGAATAAAAGGCTTTACGATTTGGAAAAAAGACAGCTACAAAGTGAGTTAAAATTTCTGAGATCGCAAGTGTCGCCACATTTCTTCTTTAATACGTTAAATAATATCTATTCGCTAACCTTGGAAAAATCGAATAAAGCACCGGAAGTTATTTTAAAGCTTTCCGAATTGATGCGTTATTTGCTGTACACGACCAGCAAACCAAAACAGGATTTGGGAAGTGAAATACATTGTATTCAGAATTATATCGAATTAGAAAAAATACGATTTGATGATCGATTAGATATTAGCATGGAGATTACGGGCGATATTTCGGACAGTGAAATAGCACCAATGTTGCTCATCCCATTAGTTGAAAATGCCTTTAAACACGGTGCCAACAAAAATTTGGGGAACAAAATAATCAGGATAAATATTGCTATAGCTGATGGTTTTTTGTACTTTAAGATTTCAAATACCTTACCTAGCGATTATCCGAAAACCGAACAAGAAGCTACAGTCGGGGGTATTGGGTTGTATAATGTTAAAAAGCGTTTGCAGTTGGGCTATGCTCCCAATGACTATAAGCTTTCTATTTTTGAAGAGCATGGAATGTTCCACGTAATATTAAAATTAAAGGTGCAATGACGATCCGCGTAATTATTGTTGATGACGAACCACTTGCGATAAAAGTCATACAAAACTATGTAGATCAAGTACATGAACTACAGTTGGTGCGTACTTTTCCCAATGCGGTAGAGGCAGCCTCTTTTTTAAGGCAAAATGAAATAGATCTTATTTTTTTAGACATCAATTTGCCTATTTTAGGCGGCTTCGAATTTATGGAAAGCCTTACTGTGAAGCCCATGGTTGTCATTACTACGGCTCATGAAGAGTACGCCGTAAAAGGGTTTGAACTAGAAGCGATAGACTATTTGGTGAAACCCATTCCTTTTCCACGATTTTTAAAGGCAATCAATAGAATTATACAATTAAAGAAGCTGGGGATACATGAAGAAAATCATGTAATAGAGGACAAACCCAGTATTTTTGTAAAAGTTGATAAAAAGAAGTTGCAAAAAATATATCTGCACGAAATTCTGGTGCTCGAAAGTTTAAAGGATTATGTGCGTATAAAGACCGTATCTGCCAAATATATTGTACACAAAACCTTGAGTAGTTTTACCGAAGAATTGCCCGAAGAACAATTCGTTAGAATTCATCGATCCTATACCATTGCCATAGATAAGGTACAGGTAGTGCAGGGCAACTGTATTGAAATAGATGGCGTTCAGTATACCATAGGAAGAAATTACCTTAATGACGCTAAGCAGCGAATTTTAAAGAATAGTGCCACCTAAAGCTTCGTTTGCCCCAGATAAAATCTTTGCGATTTTTTGTAATTATTTGATAAATAGGGTTTTATGCTAAATAAATTAAATAATTCTAAGTAGAGTGTAAAATGGCATAAATAATATGATAAGAATTGTAATTTTATTTCTGATTTTAGGGATTGTTGGATGCCACGCACCATCGACAAAGGACACCCCTAATATCATCCTCTTTTTGGTAGATGATCTTGGCTGGCAAGATACATCTGTTCCGTTTTGGGAAGAAAAAACGTCGCAGAATCAACTGTATCATACACCCAATATGGAACGATTAGCGATGAGTGGCATGAAATTTACCCAAGCGTATGCTACCCCGGTTTGCTCACCTTCGCGAATTAGTTTAATGACGGGAATGAATGCTGCCAGGCATAAGGTTACAAATTGGACTTTGTTTAAGGATACCATGCAGCCCATGGAGGTAAACCATCCCAGTTTACAATTTCCGCTATGGAATGTAAACGGTATGAGTCCTGCAGCAACCGATTCCTTGGCGGTACACGCTACTTCTTTGGCGCAAATGCTGGCAAATGCTGGGTATTATACCATACATGTGGGTAAGGCACATTGGGGTGCCATAGGCACTTTAGGAGAAGATCCGTTACACTTGGGCTTTGATATAAATATTGCCGGACACGCGGCCGGAGCCCCGGGGAGTTATTGGGGCGAAGACAATTTTGGGGCACGACAAAACAAATTCGATGAAAATAAAGTTTGGGCCGTACCCGGGTTGGATCCTTATTTTGGTAAAAATATTAATCTAACAGAAGCCCTTACCCAAGAAGCACTTTTGGCCATGGATAAGGCTATGGAGTCGGAACAACCTTTTTTTCTTAATATGGCTCATTATACCGTGCACACACCCATTATGGCAGATGAACGTTTTTATCAAAAGTATTTGATAAAAGGGATGGATTCTATTGAGGCCAAATACGCATCTATGATTGAAGGGATGGACAAGAGTTTGGGGGATATCTTGAATTATATAGAGACTAAGGCAATTTCAGAAAATACAATTGTGCTTTTTATGTCGGATAATGGAGGTCTCAGTGCTGTAGCTAGAGGTGGGCGGAAACACGAACATAACAAGCCATTAGCGAGTGGTAAAGGCGCCTTATATGAAGGAGGAATAAGAGTGCCTATGATGGTAAAATGGCCCGGAAAGGTTGAAAAGGGGGCTGTTTCGGATCATCAGGTTATTATTGAAGACTTTTTTCCAACTATCTTGCAAATGGCAGGGGTACAACGGCTAGAAGCTGTCCAAGAAATAGACGGCAAAAGTTTTGTTTCGGTCTTAAAAGGGGAACAGACGTCCGTTATGGAGCGTTCGCTCGTGTGGCATTATCCCAATGAATGGGGTCCCAAAGGGCCCGGAATTGGAGCAGGATCTGTCATTAGACGTGGCGATTGGAAATTAATTTATTTCCATGAAGAACAAGATATGGAACTCTACCATTTAAAAAATGACATCGGAGAATCTACAAATGTGATTGAAGAATATCCCGAAAAGGCAATGCAATTGGCAGAAGCGCTTACATTATATTTGAAAGAGGTTCATGCTCAAATGCCTTTTTTTAAAAATACTGGGAAACCGGTCGTTTACCCAAACGCACTTTTTTAAGGTACAATCCCTTTTTTATCAAAAACTTTGGATAGAAAAACAGGTATTCAATCAACTACCGACTCAAATTGAAAAAGCTTTATTATATTTGCAGCGTTGTGTTGTGCCCTGATTAAAAGTTAGGGCAAAAGTGTTGAAATATGGTTTTTTTACCTTGTTTTAACCAATGAAAGGCTTTCCAATTTATGGAAGGCTTTTTTATTGGGCCTAAACTCTGGTTCAAGAAAATCTCCGTACCTCTTTTTCGTAGCTCTAATCACGAGAAGGAAGCATAGAACTTAACTCAAGGAGTATGCAAAAATAGTTCCTTTTTCCACCTTTGAGAGATTCAGTCTGTTTTTTGAATAAGGCGAAATGGTAAACTACCTCGTGGCAAGCCCACGAGGCATTGAAAGGAAATTCAAGTTTGATTTCGACGCAAGCGTCGGAGCATTTAAATCTCGATTATCGAGTAAAACTTCAAAAAAAATAAAAGGGGTGTTCCTTTTTTTAAAGAGACATAGTTCGTCATATCGTAGCGATGGAATTTTGAGATAACCATTACATTACCTGTGCGTAATTAAAAATTTTGGTTTTTAATTAAAAGACTGTAATGCGATGTATTTAAAGGGTTCAAATAAATGGGGCGCCACCAGCCCGAAGTTCGCCTAAGGCAACCCTTTGGCGTGCATCCTCAATTCCGGCGGGATAGGTCATAAGGGCGGTCCGTTTGAATAATTTTTATTTCAATTTTATATACCCTTCCAATTGTCGTATTTTTATGACACTTAAAAAACGATTCCTATGCCTTTATATCTCAAATTAGGACAGGTACCGCACAAGCGTCATACTGTTTTTAAAAAATCCGATGGCACCTTACACTACGAACAGTTATTTGGCACAATAGGGTTCGATGGCATGTCGTCCTTACTGTATCACTTGCATAGACCCACCATGGTGAAGGAAATTGGGGAGACACTGTCCCTGATCCCGGAAGCTGCGGTGACACATAACATAAAATCGAGACTGTTGAAGGGACTAAATCTGCCGCCGGAAGATGATTTTTTAGAAAGTCGAAAGGTGGTGCTTTTTAATGCCGATGTGCATATTGCCTTGGCGGCGCCTCAAAAATCGATGACCGATTATTTCTATAAAAATGCCGATGCCGACGAACTAGTATTTGTCCACAAAGGAAAGGGTGTTTTAAAAACTATTTTTGGGGAAATTGCCTTCGAGTATGGCGATTATATCGTAATTCCGCGCGGTGTTATCTATCAAATCACTTTTGAAGGCTCCGAAAACAGGCTACTCATTGCAGAGTCGTATCACCCTATATATACCCCCAAAAGATACCGCAATTGGTTTGGGCAGCACCTAGAGCATTCGCCGTTTTGCGAGCGCGATTTTAAATTACCTCAAAATTTGCAGACCCATGACGCCATGGGAGACTTTACTATAAAAGTTAAAAAACAGGGGCAACTACACCATTTGGTCTATGCTTCGCACCCTTTTGATGTGGTAGGTTGGGATGGGTACAATTATCCCTATGCCTTTTCTATTCATGATTTTGAGCCCATTACGGGCCGGGTTCATCAACCGCCGCCAGTACATCAGACTTTTGAGACCAGTGCCTTTGTCGTGTGTTCCTTTTGCCCTCGCCTTTACGATTACCACCCGCAGGCCATTCCGGCACCCTACAACCACAGCAATATAGATTCGGATGAGGTATTGTATTATGTGGATGGGGATTTTATGAGCCGTAAAAATATAGAACAAGGGTATATTTCATTGCATCCGGCAGGGATTCCCCACGGCCCCCACCCGGGTACCTACGAGGCCAGTATCGGAAAAAAAGGAACCGAAGAATTAGCGGTAATGATCGATACCTTTAAACCCTTGCAGCTTACCCAAGCAGCCTTGGATTTAGATGATGGACAATACTACAAGTCATGGTTGGCATAGACGTAGTTATTATTTTTTTGAAATGCAATATTCTATGATCATTAAAATGAAAAATATGTTTTTAAAAGAGGGGTTTACCCATTTAGATCGGCTAATTTCTATGGAAGACGTGCAATCGCTCCGGTTGGTTTATGACGCACTTTTGAACGACAAAAAGCGCACCTTGGGTTTGCGCAGTGATCTGGCGGGGGCAGGGAGAGAAAGTGATTCAGTGGAACGGATTACACAGATCATGCGCCCAAGCATCATAGAACCAGAGTTACTGTACAACAAGGCCTTTATTTTGGCCTTGGCCTATGCCAAGGACCTCTTGGGCGATGATATGGAGCTCGATTTTGACATGCTCATCAACAAAGCACCCTTTACCAACACACCCACTCCGTGGCATCAAGATGCGGCGTATTGGATAAAACTACCCGATAAAAGAGCCGTAAGTTGCTGGATTGCCTTGGACAGGGTGTACCAAGAAAATGGCTGTATGTGGTTTGTCCCTAAAACGGACGATCTTGTAAAGCCCCATAAAAGCCTGCCCAACGGTGGTGCTCTTTATTGCGATGCTCCTTCAGAGGGGGCTATTCCTATCCCATTGGCCGCAGGCGGTTGTACCTTCCACGACGGTTTTACGCTGCATTTTAGCCAAGGGAACACAACTTCGGATCAAAGAAGGGCATTGATTCTCAATTTTCGACCCAAAAAAATGATTGCATTAGAACGTCAACAGGGTGTAGATCATACCGGGACACGTAAGGTAAGACAGAAATAAACCATAAAAACCCGTTGTTCATTTTAACTTGATTTCTTTACTTTTTGCTCTGCCTAAAGGGTAGTTCGAAAAAATCGTTAGTACTTCCTGAAGGATCGAGGCAAATAATGAAGTTTTTAGTATAAAAAAAGGACTAAATAATCAAAATGCACAACGGGTCTTAAAATAGTTCTCTTAGTAATATAATTTTTTAAAAAACAGGACAGTAAGTTAAGTTTATTATTATAAATGTACTGTGCCTTAATGTACGGTTGGCTTCTTACACAGGTATCCAACCCATTAATAATTTTCAAATTCATCCGAATATTTGGTTTGCAAGGATATTCCTTCTCTTGCACCAACCTTTGTTATAGTCTTGAGTAGGGTGTGGTCTTGGATCATGGTTATGCCTATGGCAATATCATCTGCAAAAACGCGATCTTCGGCAGCAAAAGCCACTTTTTTTCGGATTTCCTTATGAATTTCCTCCAGAAAAATACCGGATTTTAAAGGCTTTCTAAACTCAAAGGCCTGGGCAGCGGTTAAGAGTTCTATGGCCAAAATTTTCTCTACATTGCCAAGAACCTGAAGGGCTTTTCTACCACTTATAGATCCCATGCTTACATGGTCTTCCTGCCCCAATGAAGTGGGGATGCTGTCTGCACTAGAAGGAAAGCAAAGTCCTTTGTTTTCACTGGCCAAGGCAGCCGTCGTATATTGCAAGATCATATAACCGGAATTAATCCCGGTTTCTGCCATAAGCAATTTGGGTACGCCCGGACTGTTGCCTTCTAAAGCCAAATAAATTCTTCGATCCGAGATGTTGCCAATTTCGGATGCGGCCAAACAGGCATAATCTAGGACCATAGCCAAGGGTTGCCCGTGAAAGTTGCCGCCACTGATCGTCAATTCTTCATTAATAATTACGGGATTGTCCGTAACCGAATTGAGTTCTATAGCTACCAATTCTTTTAGATGCAGCCAGGCATTGCGCGATGCCCCGTGCACCTGCGGCATGCAGCGGAGCGAGTAGGGGTCTTGCACCCGCTCGCAGTTTGAATGGTCTTCCATGATTTCGGAACCCTTCAAAAGACGTTTTATTCGTTTGGCAACGTGTATATTGCCTTTATAGGGGCGCAGCGCATGCAACTCATTGTAAAAGGGTTTTACCGAACCTTGAAGCCCTTCGACCATCATGGCTCCGATAACGTCGGCCTGCGACAGGCAATTGTGCAATTGTTCCACTACTTTCACGGCATGGGCGGCAATAAATTGGGTGCCGTTGATAAGAGCCAACCCTTCTTTGGGACCCAATTCCAATGGTTTTAGACCTGTTTTCTGGAATAATTCCAGTGTGGTCATTGTATTACCCTGATAGTGGACTTTTCCCAAGCCGATTAAGGGCAGGGACAAATGCGCCAAGGGCGCCAAATCACCCGAAGCCCCAACTGACCCTTGCGATGGCACAAGCGGAATAGCGTTGTTTTCTATGTGCCACAACATTCTGTATAAAGTAGCTTCCGTAATTCCGGAAAAACCTTTGGCCAACGAATGTGCTTTTAGCACCAACATAAGTTTTGCAATTTCCGTTGATATGGGTTCGCCTACGCCTACACTATGGCTTTTTAGTATGTTTTTTTGTAAAATTTTAGTGGCTTCTTTAGAAATGGTGGTAGTGCAAAGCGGGCCAAAGCCGGTATTGATACCGTATACCACATTACCTTGTGCCACGATTTTGGCCACGGTGGCTGCACTAGTCCGTACTTTTTGGCGCGCCGTGGCCGTAAGCGTTATTTGCGTTTCGCCTTTGGCGATAGAAAGCGCAATACCGGAGGTAAGTTGGTCTTCACCTAAACGAAAGGGCAGTGGCAAGGATGGCATCTCTTGAGGTTTTGGTATCTAAAATTAGGGTTAATTTTTGATACCTACGAAATTCCGTTTTGTTTCTGAGTAATTCGTTTGCGATGGGGGTGTTCTAAAAACAATATCACAACTTGGTAATAGGTGTGTTCAGAACATGCTCCATAACGGCACTAAGTTCTAAGAATAATTTTTTAAGGGAACAGTTTTCATCCTTGCTGCATTCCTCACATCGGGTTACGGCGTCTTGGGTGCCGCATTGGGTAAGTGCTACCGGCCTGTCCATTAGTTGCATCACGTCAGATACCGTAATGGTTTCCGGTTTTTTGGCAAAATAATAACCGCCATAACGGCCTCTACTGCTTTTTATAAGGTTATTGCGTTTCAGTTCGGTAAGTATTTCCTCCAAAAATTTATGCGGAATATGTTTGTTTTTGGCGATGGTTTTCGCTTTTATAGGAGCCTCATTAGTGTGGTCGTACATATAAACCAAGGCCTTTATAGCGTATTTTATTTTTCTCGAAAGCATGCGTATTTCCTATTTTTTAATAGCGGCACGTTATACAGATGTCAGTCCCATAAGATTCACTAACAAACAACTCCTGCCTATTAATGCTTCTAATCCTGCTACGACAAAACTTTATACAGGGTATAAGAGGAGGTCAGAATAATTAAAACGCCTACTGCAAAAAGCAATACTTTTTTGTTTATTCTAGAGGCTACATAGGCTCCAAAAGGAGCGGCGACCACCCCGCCGACGATTAGGCCCAAAATAATTTGCCAATATTGTACCCCCAGAATAAAGATAAAAATGGCCGTAGCAAAAAAGGTGACAAAAAATTCTGCTGTATTTACGGTGCCTATTGTTTGCCTCGGATTTTTCCCCTGTGCCAATAAATTCGAAGTTACAATGGGTCCCCAACCACCGCCCCCGACAGTATCCATAAAGCCGCCGATTAGTGCCAATAAAGGTGCTTTCTTAACAGCCTCTTTTTCTTTAACTTTTTTCGCGAACCCTTTGTAAATAAGATAGAAGCCTAATAGTAAGAGATACCCTGCTACATAAGGTTTTATTACACCACCATCGAGTACACCCGACAATAAGTAAGCTCCTAGTACAGCACCAACGACCCCTGTAATGACTAATTTAAAAAAGAGATCTTTATCTATATTTTTAAATTTAATGTGCGACAGCCCAGAGGCTCCTGTGGTAAATATTTCTGCAGTATGCACACTGGCAGAAGCCAAGGCAGGCGGCACACCAAAATTGAGTAAAAAGGTGGTGCAACTTACCCCGTAGGCCATGCCTAAAGCACCATCAATCATTTGAGCAAAAAAACCAATGGCAATGAAGCCTAAAAAGGTACTGTCGAACGCCAACAGGCTTTCATCACTCCGAAAAAAGAGGTATATAAAGTAGGCAATTAAGATTGTTTTAAGCGTTAAAATGGTAATTCCTATTTGCTTAAAGCTAATTTTTGATAATTTTTTTTCTACAATTTGCACTGCGCTCATACATTTATTTTAGAAATAGTGCAGTCCTATTGCACATAAGTACCCTGAGACGGCGGGCAAATATAATAAAAAATATAAAATCTATCGATTTAATAGGATAAATTTTAAAAACAAAAATTATGTGAGCACCCTAGGCGTTCAGACCCGTGCATTACGGGTTACCATTTGCTCGGGATGTTTTTACAAACTAAGACAGCATCAATTTGTGATACCTTTCTTTAGCCCCAGTTACATAGGGTACGATAATCAGCAGCAATAGGATATAAGGCAGTACGTAAGGCACATCAAAATAGACGGTCAAAGAAATGGTAAGAAGGTGTGCTCGGATGATTTCCAAGGTGTAAATCCATTTGCGTTGTTCTAATAGGGCACCGCAATTTATAAGCGTAATAAGCAAAAAGGAACCAAAAAATAATTTTTGAAGACCGCTAAGTAAATCAAATGCAAAGGTAGCACCTGTTAAAATAAGAACGCATGTCGCAAGTTGAAAACTGAGGTAGTTGCGGAAAATACTAGATTCATTAAACCTTTTAGTATCTTTATGCTGCATGAATTTTTTTTCCAAAAAGGGTCTAATGTTTTGATCCATTTGGGCTGGACTTCCGAAAAGGGCATTCCATTTTTCTTTAAAATGGGTACCTCTTCGGAAGGCTTCAAATAGCTCTAGATAGTAATGAAAATGTTGCCACAAAAAACTATAGCTTTTTAAGGGGTGGGTAAGGCCATAGACCGGTTTTTCTTCTTCTTTCTGGAAAGTGCCAAAAAGCTTATCCCAAAAAACAAAAACATCGCCATAATTTTTATCCAAATATTTTTCGTTAGAGGCGTGGTGTACCCCATGTAATGAGGGTGTTATGAAAATATGCTCCAGCCAGGGGAGTTTTCCTATAGATTCGGTATGTGTAAAGAAGGAATATACCCCATGTATCAGTAGAATGCTTACTACCATATCCGGATGAAAACCTATAAAAGGTAAAAGTCCCCAAAACCCATAACGAATAAAGGCTTGGAATGTAGTAATGCGTGCCGCAGCAGTAAAGTTAAAATCTTCGCTTTGATGGTGTACGATATGTGCAGCCCAAAATAAATTAATTTGATGTCCCAGCCGATGATACCAATACCACGTAAAATCGGCAGCCAATAAGAGTGCTATCCAAGTATACCATGTAGTGGCAATGGTAAACAGCGCAAAGTGGCTGTAGACCCAAACAAAAAATTGGTAGAATCCAATACCAACAAAAAGGTGAATGTAGCGCTCGGTAATACCAATACTCAAATTAGATATGGCACTTTCAAAACGGTACGCATCCTTTTTTTTGCTCCGTTTTAGAAAAATGGTTTCCAAGTAGACAAACACAAAGAACAATGGAATAGATAGGGCGGCGTAGTTGTAAGCGTGCATAAAAGGAATATACGGTTATGATTTATACTACTTTAAGAGGAGTCTCTGCAAGAAAATCACCCAAGATATTGTTAAACGCTTCCGGTTGTTCCATCATTGGTACATGTCCGCAATGGTTGAGAAGGTGCAGCCTTGCTTTGGAAAAGGAGAGATAAAATTCCTCGGCAACCGAAAGTGGTGTTACCACATCCTGCATACCCCATATAAGCAGTACGGGCACTTTTATTTTGTGCAGTTCATTTTTTAAATTTTGTTTCTTTGCATCTCTGGCAATTCTTATTATGGCAAGTGCCTTCTGTCTGTTGTTCAAGGTTTTGAATACACGGTGTACCAGAGCTTCATCAATCACCTGTGTATTGTAAAAAACCTCATGGATTTTAGTCCGGATATAGTCGTAATCATTTACCCTAGGAAAGGAGTTTCCGAACGTATTCTCATAGAGTCCGGAACTTCCGGTGAGCACCAACGAAGACACCTGTTGCGGATGCTTTAAGGTATAGCGTAGCGCAATATGCCCCCCAAGCGAATTACCGACTAAAACGGGCTGTTCAATACCATGGTCGGCAATATATGCCTCTAAAAAGGAAACGAACCGATCTAAATGCGATGAACAAAGCACTTTTTCAAAAAGCGGTAGTTTCGGGGTATAAATGGTGTGGGTGTTTCCAAATGATCTTACCACATTATGCCAGTTACTCAGTTCGCCAAATAGACCGTGCAAGAGGATAATATTTTTTTTAGTGGTGTCTTTATTTGGGCTAGGTGGTATTTGGGCTGTAGAAGACGCGCTCATTGAAGTATTTTTTTAATAGTATCGGAGCAAAAATAAAATAAAAAATTTAAAAAACATATAATCTATAGATTAAATAGGATAAATGGGTAACAACAACATGCCAAGACCTATTAAACAGTACTAGTGAACCTTGCGCTACGCCGTTCTATTGTGCCTTGTAGGGCGCTATTTAAGTAGGTTCACAGTAACAAGCAACTGCCCATAGTGGCGGGTAGTGTGTTCGGCCGCATGAAAAAGAAGACCAATAACTGTTGTTTCAAGTCGTTTTCGCCCTACATGGCGTATTTCGGTCAGGGTTAACGGATCCGTTTTTTGTAATTGCTGCAAGGCCTTAGTTACTTGTTCGTCAAAGTTTTCCTGCAATGTAACCAAAGAAAGATGTGGTTGTGGCACTCCTTCCGTGCTTAAATAATTCAATTGCGATTCCAAAAGCATCTGCCCATTGGCATAGGTAAATAGCCGGTCCAATACACCGCTTAGGTGTTGCAAATGAAAACCAACCGATGCCATACCCTTGGGTTTTTCCCATAAAATAGCATCTTTAGCATCAGCCAAAATCACTTTAAGCTCTTTTTGTACCTGTAAAAGGGCATGTGCTACAGGTTGTAGCAGCGCCGGTATATAGGGAACAGGTCCCTTGAGCCAAAATTCCAAATTTTCCATAAAGTATATGTATAAAGGTAGTTAACGCTATTTTATAACTAGAGACCATACCCTAGTAGGGCGTTACCACAAGCGTCAGGCTTTCCGTTTCAATCTAAAGATTCCGCGACCCTTGGGTCGAGGTTTCCTAATTACCTCTCCTTTGGAGAGGTCGGAACTGCCTTTTTGCAGTTCCGGGTGAGGTAAAATACAAAATTTCGGTTTTTGGTCCAAAGGCCAAAATGAAACTGGCGAAATACCCCTATGGCTTGCCTCGGGGATAGTCAGTTTCAAGAAATTTTTTATTAAAAATAAAAAAAGGATTTACACTGCAATCCTTAACGCCAAAGATTTTATAGGTAAGCAACCAAAAGATACCTAATTCATCCTTCAGTAAATATAAGCAAGATATATGAGTGTTTCTTTTTTTGAACTCGCAAATAGGAAATCCGTTTCAGGCGCATCCAACGATAGTTGGCACGGAATGGAAAATTATTTCAATCTATTTACTCTATAGATTTGGTAGATTAATATTTATGTCTTACATTTGATCAAAATTTAGACCCCATGACTACGGTACATATAAATTTAAGGAATCAACGATGTTGTTGTAACAGTATATTGAAAAGGGAAAAGCGGTATTAGCGCCCCAATCGTTTCACAAATACAGTATAAATTACAATTGCATCGCACATGATTACACAAAATAAAGGAATTTCAGGTTCAACCCGTACATTATTTGATTCCGTTACCGAACGTATAAACGAAGCGGCGGCACACATCAATGCATCGCCGGAAATTAGATCCATTTTAGAAAAGCCCGTAAAAAAAGTATTCGTAAATATTCCTGTGGTTATGGATACGGGTACAGTTAAGGTTTTTGAAGCATACCGCATTGTACATTCTACCTTATTAGGACCATCTAAGGGAGGCATTCGGTATTCTTTAGATGTTAATGAGGACGAGGTCACTGCATTGGCCGCTTGGATGACCTTTAAAACGGCGGTGGTCGATTTGCCTTTTGGCGGTGCCAAAGGTGGCATTCATTGCGATCCTAATGCCCTTAGTGAAGGCGAGTTAGAGCGCCTTTCCCGCAATTATGCCCGAGCTATGAAAGACGTTTTTGGTGTTCATAAAGATATTCCTGCACCGGATATGGGCACAGGTCAAAGGGAAATGGCGTGGATTTTAGACGAATTCAATAAAATTACCGGAGAAAATACATCGGGCATCATCACAGGAAAACCCCTGGAAATGGGAGGATCTCGAGGTCGAGAAGCGGCAACAGGCAGGGGCGTACGGACAATTACGCTAGAGACGTTACAAAAACTTGGTTTAGAACCCCGCGAGACTACAGCCGTTATTCAGGGATTTGGCAATGTAGGTTCGCATGCGGCTCGCCTTTTAGCACTAGAGGGTATCCGTATTGTGGCCATCTCGGACCATACAGCTGCCTATTATAATCCCGAAGGAATTTCCATTTCCGATGCTATTGCTCACGCGGCAAAGCACAATCGTACTTTAGCCGGATTTAAAGGGGCTTATGCTATTGGTCATGACGAATTATTGAACCTTCCATGCGATATTTTAATTCCTGCCGCCAAGGAAAATGTAATTACCGAAACGGTGGCTTATTGCCTAAATGCCCGAATTATTATTGAAGCTGCCAATGGGCCTACCTTGCCGGAGGCCGATGCCATTCTGAGAAAAAGAGGGGTATGGGTTGTTCCCGATATTTTGGCCAACGCAGGCGGCGTAATTGTGTCGTATTACGAATGGGCTCAAAATAGAGTAGAACAGCATTGGTTGGAAGAAGATATTAATTACAGGCACGATGAAAAAATTAGAACGGCCTTCCGTAAAGTATGGGAAAATGCCACTAAATACCAAGTTACGTTGCGAACCGCGGCCTATATTACCGCTCTAAAACGTTTGGAAGTAACCTATAAGTTGAAAGGAAAGTATTGATCCGATAAGCGCCCCGTGACCGAGTGGCTAGGTTGAGCTCTGCAAAAGCTTATACAGCGGTTCGAATCCGTTCGGGGTGTCTATCAAAACAAAGTAAAATGAAAAAAAGAAAAGTAAATAAAGGTAATCTATTTAGTAAGCTAAGTGCAATTATCTTTGTATTTGGTATTGTTTCTTGCAAAGACATATCCAAAGACACAGCGGCCATTCAGCAAGAGGATGCACGGTACTTCGCCGAACTTCAGGATTGGCAAAACGAAAGATTTAAAAGTTTAAAGGCCAAGGACGGATGGCTCAATCTGGCAGGGCTCTATTGGTTAAACGAAGGAGAGAACACCATAGGCGCAGACAGCACTAATACCATTCAACTTCCCGCAGGTAAAAGTGATGACTTTGTAGGCACCTATACCGTGGAGAACGGAAAGATCATATTTACCGTAAATCCTACATCGGTAGTTACCCAAAATAATGAGGCTGTGGTGGTTGTTCCTATTTTTCCAGCCGAAAAAGCGGTGATCTTAGAACATAAAAATATAGCCTGGTTTGTGATTCAGCGAGGCGAAAAGTTTGCCATACGATTGCGTGATTATGACAGTGAATTAGCTAAGAATTTTAGTGGTGTTGCCACATATCCCTTTAAGGAGCAATGGAAAGTAAAGGCAAAATTAGTGCCGCCTATTCAAAAATTAATTAGCATCACCGACATTACAGATCGTGTAAGCGAACAAGAAACGGCCGGTACCTTGCATTTCGAAATTGGAGGCAAACCGCATTCCTTAGTGGCAATAGCCTCAGGCGACAAACTCTTTGTTATTTTTGGTGATGCCACCAATAGTGAAGAAACCTATGATACAGGAAGGTTTCTGTATGCGCAACTGCCCGATGCTGACGGATATACTTGGTTAGATTTTAATAAGGCCTATAACCCGCCTTGCGCGTTCACACCCTATTCCACCTGTCCATTGCCACCACCTCAAAATATTTTGACGATAAAAATAACGGCCGGCGAAAAACGCTTTATATCCTAAATTAGAAATTGAAACCTAAACCTAAACGCATTTACATCGAAAATAATAACAAAAAAAACCGAAATATTATGCAAGCAGTACAAGAATACAGTCAGACCAGAGCCCTTGAAATTACTAATTTTGAGGCCGAAAACGGAATCACCTACATCACAATCCCTATTTCCCTAAAGGTCTATGGGAAGCCATTACACTCAGCACCGATAATTTTACTTAATCGGGGATTGCTTCCCGGAAAATCGAACAAACAGTTTGAAAGCTTTCACAAAATTGTGGGCAAAGGTAAATTTGTAGATCTTAACACCTATACCTTAATAGAATTTAACATCCCAACGGATCGCTACTTGCATTTGGCCTTCGAAAGTTATGCGTCCTTTAGCACTCAGGATACCCAAGCCATTATTGATAGGGCCATGGAAATTTTAGAAATACCACAGCCCTTTGCATCCTTTAGGTTTGATTGATTTTTTTGACATTATAATCTACAAAAACTATAGGTTAAATGTCTTATAAGAGGTGCTCCAAAGATCACCATCTGTTTAAAAATAGTATACAGATACGCATAAAAGGGTGGGTATGCGCCGTAGCTTAAGTAATTAGCGGGGTATTATCTAAGTGATGGAATCATCAGTAATTAAATTTTTAACATCTTTATGTTCTTGGATTATTGTATCTTTTGATGTTATCTATTAGAAACGGTCTAAGAAAAACCCTATTTATGAAACAATGGAACCCGGTGGCCATACGTACCGAAGAGCGTGTTGCAGAGATGGCATGGTACACGGATGTTATTGGTGGCGATACCGATTATCTTGGTGTTTTGGACCCCACCAGACGCAGTAATTTTGAGCATTGCAAGAAGATAACCCTTGCTGCGGAAGAACTCGGATTCCGCAATGTGCTTTTTCCTACGGCGTACACCGTGGGTCAGGAAGTAATTCCTTTTGCCGCTGCGATAGCACCATTTACGTCGCGCATTAATCTGCTTACCGCTATACGCACCGGGGAAGTGCATCCGCCCACACTGGCCAGAACCTTGGCTAATTTAGATCATTTGCTCCATGGCCGACTTACCATCAATATTATAAATTCGGATTTGCCCGGTTTGCGAGAAAATCCGGAGATGCGGTACCAACGTTGTTCCGAAATAATCGAAATTTTAAAACAAGGTTGGACCCGGGATCGCATACAATATCAAGGCAAGTATTATGCCTTCGACCTTCCGGCAGATCCGGTAAAACCCTACCAGCAAAATGGCGGTCCGTTGCTCTATTTTGGTGGGATATCCGAGGGTTCTAAGGAGGTTTGTGCCACGCATTGCGATGTGTTTTTAATGTGGCCCGAAACCGAGGAGCGCATGTACACCACCATGAAAGATATGAGCGAAAGAGCTGCCAAAAAAGGCAGAAAGATCGATTTTGGCTTGCGTATTCATGTGTTTGTTAGGGAAACGGAATCAGAAGCCAGAGCGTATATAAAACAAATCATGTCTAAATTTAATGAAGCCAGGGCATTGGAAATCAGAAGTAGGGGGGAAGACTCTCGCTCCTTAGGGGTACATAGGCAAGACCAACTGCGAAAAACAGCCGATAAGGATGGATTTATAGAAGATATTTTGTGGACCAGCATAGGAAAGGTATTCTCCGGATGCGGGGGCGGTTTAGTAGGAAGTGCAGCGCAGGTGGTAGAGAAGCTAAATCGATATATGGATATGGGATTTCGTTCTTTTATATTTTCCGGTTTTCCATTGCAGGAAGAAGCACGTAATTTTTCGAATTTGGTACTTCCTCATGTGCCCAATGCCACCTTGTCTAAACTTCAGAATAGAACACCGATAAATAGCCCTGTAACTCCTTTAACCACAGGAATACTATCCTAAATATGTGGTATGCGTACTAAAGGGGAAATAGGGTTACGACGCGAAATAGGATTGTTCGATGCCGCAATGATTGTTGCCGGAAGCATGATAGGATCCGGAATATTTATCGTTGGTGCAGACATTCTCAGGAATACCGGTTCTGCCGGATGGTTTCTTGCCGTATGGATTATTGGGGGTATAATGACCTTAATCGCAGCCACGAGTTATGGAGAGTTAAGTGGCATGTTTCCTAAGGCAGGCGGACAGTATGTTTATCTCAAAGAAGCCTATAATCCCTTGGTGGCCTTTGTATATGGCTGGAGCCTTTTTGCAGTAATACAAACAGGAACCATTGCCGCTGTTGGGGTATCTTTCCCTAAATTTATGACCTATTTTATTCCGGAACTCAGTGAAGATATTGTGTTGTTCTCTTTGGGAAATATCCCTGTTTCTCCGGCTCAAATTGTGGCTATTTCCCTCATCTTCCTATTAACTCTGCTAAACACAAAAGGGGTAAAGGGAGGTAAAATAATCCAAACGAGTTTTACAATTACGAAAGTCCTCAGCATCGTGGTGCTTATTGCAGCTGGATTTTATTTCCTAAAAGCCGATGTTTGGCAATCTAATTGGGAAAGGGCATGGAATTTTCAAAAGCTATCTGCCAATGGCTTATTTAGCGAATATCCCGATTTATTATCCCTTGGAGGGGCATTGGCTGCGGCACTTGTTGGCGCCATTATGAGTTATGAGGCTTGGAACAATATTACTTTTGTAGCAGGAGAGATTAAAAACCCCAAACGAAATATTGGACTTAGCCTGTTTTTGGGAACAGCTATTGTGATTACGCTTTATATTTTCTTAAATCTCATGTTTACTGCAGTACTACCCTTGCAAGATATTGCGGGAGCAGATAAAGATCGGGTGGGCATTGCTGCGGCAGCGGCCATTTTTGGAGGTTACGGCACCGCCATTATTGCCATCATGATTATGATCTCCACCTTTGGATGCAACAATGGTCTTATTTTATCTGGTGCCAGGGTTTATTATAGCATGGCAAAGGACGGGCTTTTTTTTAAGAAGGCTGCATCGCTAAATCCACATGCCGTACCGGCGTATGCCTTATGGGCACAATTTGTGATGGCGAGCTTGTTGTGTTTAAGCGGAAAATATGGCGATTTGTTGAACATGATTACCTTTGTGGCCGTACTTTTTTATGTTCTTACGATTTTAGGCATTTTCTTATTACGATATAAAAGACCCCAAGCTAAAAGATCGTACAAGGCTTTTGGTTATCCCATCCTACCAGCCTTTTATTTGATCCTTGGAAGCAGTTTTTGCTTCCTCCTCATCGTTTACAAACCGGAATATACCTGGCCGGGATTAATTATTTCACTATTAGGTATCCCTATTTATTTGCTACATAAATCTTTTATAAAACGCAAATCCTAGCCACTTCCTGTTGACTGCTCCTTGGGATCAAATCGTCTATAGGGATAACGCTAATTTTTTTTTGAAAACGTTTTTCTGAATTTCAGGCAATCAGTTGAGACAAGAATGCGGCGCAAGCCTGTGGGCATGTGTCAAATTGTTAGAACGGTTTTAGGGCAGCCCCTAATTTCGCGCAAAGCCCAAGGTTTACACCGCGGGTTATGGATCGTTCATAGAAGTATGGTGCTATATTTTCCGGATAACAAGGGTAATTGTGGTGTTAAAAAAGCATCGATAATTTGTAATTCATCATTTTTAGTACAGGAATTATACATATCACTTTTAATACGGGGGATAGCATTATAGAATCAAAAATAATACATCAATTAATCTATAAAATCCATAGACTATATATAATTTTATAAAATAACCCTTATATTTGCACGGAAAATGTACGGTAATTCAAATTTTAATTAAGATGAAAAAGTTTCAACATGCAAATGAATCGATGTGGCCAATGCGTTATTGTTGTTGCGGCTAACATTCCTTTTACGAGTAAAAACGAAAACTAAAATTTATAAAATACACTTACAATGAGCATACACATTTATAAGAAAAACACTGTTATACTAACCGCCCTTGTAGTTTTGGGTCTTAACTTCGCCTTCGGTCAGGAAGGAAACGCATCGTCTATAGTGGTTTCGGGAGAACCCATAGCGGAAGCATTACTAGGACAATGGATTAAAGAATACAACCTAACTGAAAGAGCCGATATTACGTTCAATGCAAAGGCAAAAGATGCAGATTTAATTATCGGATTTGCCGAAAATGATGCGCAAGAAAAACACAAGGACTATTTCTCCGTAGCTAAGGTTGCGGTACTTCCGGTGAGTAAGGCGAATGCGGGCATTCTGAGAGAAGTTGGAAAAAAGGGACTAGGAGAAAAACAAATCAAGGCGCTCTTTTTTGATGACTTTTTTGAGTCTACCAAAAAGAGTGAATTTGAGAAGGTTCCTTTTCAAGTATATACGCGTTTGGGGGATACCGGGATACCGGCCATTTTCGCAAAAGAGTTTGGGTACGAGCCACAAAGTCTAAAAGGAAAGGCTATAGGAGGCAATGATTTTCATGTCTTGTTAGCCATGAAAAAAGATCCGCACGCTTTGTCTTTTAACGCCTTAAATCTCATTTTCGACACCAAAACTCGAAAAATTAAAGAGGGATTTGCCGTAGTTCCTGTAGATTTAGATGGTAACGGACGGTTAACGGAAGATGAGAACGTATATGCCGATTTGGATGAATTGCTTGAAAAATTACAACAAGGAGACAGCAAAAACTTGAAAAATATTGCCATAGGGGAACTGCAAATTGAAGTGAATCGGGAAGCGGCTTCCAAAGAAACGCTTGCGTTTTTAAAATGGGTGGTTCAAAATGGTGCTACATTTCTAGCCGCACAAGGCTTTTTACAACCCGATTCCAAAACCTTAGAAAAGGAACGTTTGTTGGTAGATCAGTTGGTGCTTAATCAGCGCTAATTCTATTAAAAAATTGGATCATAACTCACTGGAAATACCTTTTTTTTAGCGCAATCAACGGAAGCTAAATTCTGACCTACTGCTAGGATAGGCTCTTAGGAGCTAATAGTGGAGTTTAGCTGCCGTAGGAGTATAAATAAAAAGCTGTTTTCATAATTACTAGTTAATCCATAGGACATATATACTAAATAAATAAAACCAAACATAGTACACAAAATGAAAAAAATTGCAAGCATATTATTTTTTTTAACGGCATTAAGCAGTTCAATTTTTGCCCAACAGAACCAAATAAAGGGTAGTGTAATTGATATTCAGGGCGATCCTGTAATAGGTGCTACCGTAAGGGAGAAAGGTGCCCAAAATTATACGATTACGGATTTTGATGGATTATTTCAATTAGCGCCAAAGCAGGAATTGCCGGTAACCCTTCAAATAAGTGCTGTAGGGTCTCAAACCTTAGAATTGGAAATTTATGAAATTACAGAAAGCCTTCTTGATATTAGTCTTAAACCGGGTAACGTATTAGATGAGGTGGTGGTTATCGCTTATGGTTCAAGAGAGCGTAAGAATTTAATAGGAAGTGTTACCAAAGTAGACCCTACTGAAACCAAAAATATTGCTGTGGGTAGTTTGGATGCACAACTTCAAGGTAAGGTGTCCGGTGTTCAGATTTCGTCACCGACGGGAGTTCCCGGCGAGGTGTCTAACATAAGGGTTCGGGGCGCCACCTCTATCAACGCCAGTAATGACCCGCTTTATGTTGTAGATGGGGTCTTTATTAATGCCAATAGTTTGCAAACGATTAACACAGGAGGAAAAGCAACCTCGCCCATTGCAGATATAAGTCCCAGTGATATAGAAAGTATTGAGGTGCTTAAAGATGCTTCTGCAACGGCTTTGTACGGATCTAGAGGTGCCAATGGTGTAATACTAATTACCACAAAAAGAGGAAATTATAATCAGAAACCCACCATTAACCTCAATGTATCCTCAGGATTTTCACAAAATATTAATTTATGGGATCTTACAACAGGTCCGGAACATGCCGAATTGGTAAATGATTGGTGGTTAAATACCGGGAGAGATAACCCAAGTCTTAACCGTACTTTTGAAAATAGACCCTACCGCCCTTTTTCTGAAGGCGGTAGAGGACTGCCTGAAGAACAAGAAACGTTTGATCGCTTAGGTGAAATTTTCCGAACAGGTTTTACGCAAAACTATGATGCTTCACTTAGTGGTGGTACAGCGGACACCAAATACTATTTGGCCGGTAGTTATACCTCTCAAGAAGCTACCATAAAAATCATTGATTTTCAGCGCGCTAGCGCAAAATTTAACTTAGATCAGAAAATTAATGATAAGGTACAGGTAGGTATAAGCAACAGCTTTACCCGAACACATCGTACCCAAGCCAGAGCCGGAGATGGTCCACGTGGCGGACTGCTTCAAGCAGCCTTACACACGCCCACCAATCTTTCGCCATTTAATGAAGAGGGTGTATTGGTTGGAAGAACGGGTTTCGACAATGTTACTTTGCTCATAGAGAATTACGATGTACAATCTACGAGTACAAGGTATATTGGGAATTTTTACGTAAATGCAGATATTATTCCGGGTCTTACCTTTAGAAGTACCTTTGGTGTAGATTATAATATTTATGACGAATCGGAGTTCTGGAATACATTTCTTATTGAGGGTAGTCAGGGCGGATTGGCAACATCAAGTATCTCGCAAAATACAAATTGGATCAATGAACAAACATTGTCGTATCGTAAAACGTTCAACAAAAAGCATTCCTTAGGCGTTTTACTCGGAAATACACTGCAGAGTGAGGTATTAGAACGTACGTTTGCTGAGGGTCGAGGGTTTGCCAATAATGAATTTAAAATAATCTCATCGGCTTCTAGTACGCTGGCAACTCAAAACTGGACAAAGAGCACTCTTGCATCATTCTTTACTCGAGTTGATTACAATTTTGACAACAAATATTTAATTGATGTTAGTTTACGAGCCGACGGATCTTCAAGATTTGGCTCCGACAATAGGTGGGGTTATTTTCCTGCAGTAGGAGGCGCTTGGCGTATTAGTGATGAAGATTTTTTTGAAAATGTCAAAGGAATAGACTTTTTAAAACTTCAAGCTAGTTTTGGGCTCACCGGCAATCAGAATGGAATTGGAAATTTTGCTTCACGAGGGTTATGGACAGGCGGTGCGTCGTATCAGGGTAATCCCGGAATTGCGCCACAACAGTTAGGTAATGAGAGTCTTAGTTGGGAGAAAACGAGACAGTTTAATATTGGTTTAGATGTAGGTCTTTTTAAGAACAGACTTGTAGTCGAGGGAAACTTTTATGATAAATATACCACCGATGCCTTGCTGCAAATACCATTGGCGGGCTCTACCGGTTTCGATTCTTTCTGGAGTAATGCGGCGGAGATCAGTAATAAAGGTTTTGAATTGTCCGTAAAATCTGTAAATATAGACACTAAGAATTTCACCTGGACCACCGATTTTAACATCGCTAGAAATGTAAATAATATTGAAAAATTAGATAACCCGCTCCGATTTGGAAGTAGAAATCTAATCTTGATGGAGGAAGGAAACCCATTGTATTCCTTTTGGGTTTATAAGCAGTTGTTTGTAGATCCGCAAACGGGTGATGCGGTTTTTGAAGATGTTAACGGTGATGGAGTAATAACCACAGACGACCGAAAAATTGATGGAAGTATATGGCCGGATTTCTTTGGAGGCATTACCAATACCTTTACGTATAAGGGTTTTGATCTCAATGTGTTTTTTGCCTATTCCTATGGCAATGAGATTTATAATCACAATGCTTTTTTCGGTGGTTCGGTGGGAGCCAGAGGACCAGAAGGAAGGGTTAATTTCGCCGATAATTTACGCCGATGGCAACAACCCGGAGATATTACCGATGTACCCAGGCCCGATGGTATCAACATTAATAATTATAGGGATGGTACAGGTCGCTTTCTAGAAGATGGTTCTTTCCTGCGTCTTCGGTCACTTGATTTTGGATATACGCTCCCAAGCACCCTTTCAGAAAAATTAGGGATTCAAAAGGCGCGGCTCTTCTTTACAGGAACCAACCTTCTTCTGTTTACCAATTATACCGGTGCAGATCCCGAAGCCAGTGCCAGTGCGGCTCCTAATGCACAAGGCATCGATTTGGGGACGCCACCGCAACCAAGAACTTTTCAAATAGGAGCAAATCTTACCTTTTAAAGGGTACTAGTTTTTAATTCAAACATACAAATACAGAACTAATGAAACGTTTAAAAAATATAAATACCAACATACTTTTTGTTTTTCTTTTCGCTGTAATCCAATTTGGGTGCGAAGATTTTTTGGATGTAGAACCGCGAGAATCTGTTTCAGACGAGTCGACCATTGTTGATAATACATCCTCTGAGACTGCCATTAGAGGCGTTTACAGTGCTTTGGGAAGCGCCGGGTATTACGGTATTTCTTTTCAATCCATAGGATATTTTTCTGGTGACAATATTCAGTGGACAGGTTCGCAATCTCAAGTTCAAGAATTTATCAATCACCGCGTAAATCCGGAAAATTCTACCATAGCTGCAGCATGGGTTTCCATTTATGAAACCATCAACCGAGCTAATAATGTAATCCAAAAGGTTCCCTTAGTTAATGATGAAAGTTTTTCTCAGGCCGATAGGAACCGAATTATTGGCGAGGCCTACTTTATTCGCGCATTGGCTTATTTCGATTTGGCAAGAACTTTTGGTGGCGTGCCAATAATAACCCAACCAACAATTTCACCCACAGACAATAGTGGCATAGGACGAAACACACTAGCGGAAACCTACGCCCAAGTTCTTAGCGATTTAGAGACGGCAGAGCCGTTGTTACCGCAAACTACGGATCGTTTTAGAGCTACGCAGAAAACAGTTTGGGGATTAAAATCCCGTTTTTATCTCTATCAAGAGAATTGGGCTTTGGCGGAAGATTTTGCTACCCGTTTAATAGACGACAACGACTATGAGCTCGTGGCACCTTACAACGCTTTTTTTGCCGATGATGTGAGAGGTACGGTAGAATCTGTTTTTGAAATTTTTTATAATGGTACTACGGAAGTAAATAATCATAGGGCGCAATGGCAGCCGCAAACACGAGGCGGTACAAGACAGTGGGCTCCCAACGATTCTATTGTTGCCCTATTAAACAATCCTGATATTGGCGGCAATAGAAACACTATTATAGCTCAGGATAATCAGGGCAGATGGTATGGTGATCTTTATTATAGGGTTCCGGCCTCTGATCCTTCTTATGTTATTCGGATAGCTGAAATATATCTTATTCGGGCAGAAGCTCGTGCCCAACAAGGCAAACTCAATGAGGCACTAACCGATCTAAATGCGGTTAGAGCGCGCGCCGGTTTGCCCAATAGCAGTGCCATTTCCCAAGTTGATATTTTGTTAGCTATAGAAAACGAAAGAAGGGTAGAGTTTCTTCAAGAACCGCACCGTTGGTTCGATTTGGTAAGAACAGGAAGGGCACCTGAGGTGCTTAACCTTTCAGACGCCAATAGATTTATTATGCCAATTCCTATCGATCAAATTTTGGCCGATGACTCACTAGTGCAAAACCCAGGATATTAATCATAAAAATAGTATACCATGACTCAGACAAATCCTAAGCAAGATTTAAGGCAATGGAAATCAATAGAAAAAATCAGTTTCAGGTTCTTTTTTGTTTATTTTTTAATCCTTATCCTTCCCCTAAATTGGATTTTTTTTCAGGATTTAGGAGACATCGTGGCAGGCTCCGTACATTATAGTGATATTTTTCACCTTTCACGGTACACGACAAGTTTCTTTTCCGATATTCCCTCTTTTGCAGACTGGGGCATAGCTGCCATTATTGGATTAGTAGTAACATTGGTTTGGACTTTACTAGAAAAAAAGGAAAGGGATTACAATTACTGGCACTATATCTTGAGAGTCATCCTACGATATAGACTGGCACTTGCAGTTATAGCTTACGGATTTATAAAACTTTTTCCGTTACAAGCGCCGTATCCTTCAATAAGTCACTTAAATACGACATACGGAGCCATAAGCACTTGGAAGTTATTTTCGCTGAGTCTTGGTATTGTACCTTCTTATGAATCATTTCTCGGGTTTGTTGAATTGTTTGCGGGTATTTTGCTTTTGTTCAAAAGAACGACAACAATTGGGGCTTTTATCATTATTTCATTTACAGGAAATGTTGTTTTTTCAAACTTAGCTTACGAGGGCGGCGAGTTAGTCTACAGTTTGTTTCTGGTAAGTATCGCCTTGTTTTTAGTGGCTTATGATTTACCACGCCTTTATAATCTATTGGTGGTAGAAAGACCTACGATTCCGAATTACTACAAACCGGTTTTTGCAACCGCAAAAAGCAGAAATGCAAGATTTTTTCTGAAGAGTGCTTTTATTTTTAGTTGTGTTTTTCTTTTTGGGTACCTTACTTATGTAGGATATAAGAATGGTACGGGTCAGTTTCCAAATACCCCGGGATTAGTGAATGCCAGTGGCATTTATAATGTTAAAACCTTTAGCGTGGAAGGAGATACCTTACAATATTCCCAAAGGCATCCTCAGCGTTGGAAAGATGTGGTTTTTGAAGAATGGAACACCTTAAGTGTGCGATCAAACATTCCTGTAAAAGCAGCAAACAGCAATGTGACCTATATAGCTGCAAATGAAGCCGAAAGAAATTATGAGTTCGAAGGTATTGGGGACAGGCACTATTACAGTTACGAAATAGACAACGATCAAAATAAGATCATTTTGCAAAATAGAAATCCCCAGCATTTGGGGGATAAATTGTATTTGCATTATGAACGGCCCAATGATAAATCTATTATTTTAAATGGGAGCGACCACAATGGCAGGAAACTGTATGTAGAACTTGAAAAGATAGATAAGAAGTACCTCCTTAAGGAAGCAGCCGAGAAAGGCAGACGCGGAAAGTTAGCGCTTTAATCCACAATTCAAATTAAAAAACTGTAATCATGTCCGATACAACAACAATCGAAAAGGTTAAACAACCTCTAGAAAAAAAAGTTTCCTTGAACGGTAGGGCTAAAAGTCAAAAACCTGAAAGAGAGCATCGTAAAGATTGGAAATCCTATGAAAAAATTGGATTTCGTGTGGCCTTCATTTTTTTTATTAGTATTTGCATCCCCAATAGCCTCAATTGGTACACCCATCTTATTCATATAGATTGGTTTAATTTGCATTATCGGGACTTGTATGATATTGCGAGGTTTGGCTCAGGTCTCAATTTCTTTGGAAATTCTATTTTTGGGAATAGTCTATTAGGATATGCCAATTGGATCATTACCCTAGGGTTTGCCATCATTGGTGGGGTTATTTGGACGGTTTTAGATCAGAAAAGCAAGCAACCTGCTAAAGAGTATAATATGCTCTATTATTGGTTACGGGTTATCGTCAGATATAGGGCAGGTATAGGTATCATTGGATTTGGTTTTACAAAACTATTGCCTGTACAGATGCCTTATCCGTCCGAAGGAATCTTAAATACCGATTTTGGTGATTTTACGCCTCAAAAGATTTTTTGGCTTTCTATAGGTATTGTGCCCTGGTATCAGATATTTTCGGGCGTGGTAGAAATATTAGCCGGGTTTCTTCTCTTTTTTAGGGGAACTGCAGCTTTAGGTGCTGCGCTTTTAATTGGTACCTTAGGAACCATAACGTATGTTAATTTTGCTTATGATGGTGGTGTTCATGTTTACGCCTCTTATTTTGTGCTTCTCGGTCTTTTCGTATTGTGGTTCTATATACCCCGCATATACAGGCTTCTTATTTTGGAAAAGTATACGATACCGGTAAATCATTATCCTTCCCTAACAAAAAATTGGCAAAAGTACAGTCGCATTTTCTTAAAATCGGCCACCATTATTATTTTTATCGGGGTGTTTTTTTATCTGCAATATGTTAACTTTTTGTACGATCCGTATAAGCAACCTTCCACTAAAGGAATTACGGAATTAAGAGGATACTATGATGTAGTAGATTTCAAAATCAACGGTGAAACTATTCCATATGATCCATTGAGTCCCATTCGTTGGAAAGATGTTACCTTTGAAAAATGGACCACGTTAACCTACAAAGTGAATAAACCTACACCGCTCGATTTGTCTAATGGAGGAGGGGATCCTATGAGAGATATAAATAGAACGTTTGAAATTGCAGGTGTAGGGGGTGGTACTCGAGTTTTTCATTATTTTGCAGATACGATTGAAAACAAATTGTACCTTCAAGATAAATACAAAGCGAGACCCGATCGACGGAATGTGACCGCAGGTGCGGGCGGCGACGCAGCCCATAAAGAAGCCAGATTTGCAAATTTAAACGAATTTCAACAGTCAAAAGCAGGTATTTATGCAGATAATTGGATAAGTAAGGAAGCTTGGTCGCATATTGGTGACGAAAATCATTTTATAGATCCTCGAGCAGCCTCCACCCGTCGTGATCGGGAATTTGAGGCAAACAAGGGAAAGTATGATGAGCGCAAACGCATGGTATTGGAGTATCAAATAAAGGACAACGGTGCTCAAGTGATACTTTCCGGTGTCAATGAAGATCAAGATTCCTTAAATATAGTGTTGCAAAGGGTAAAAAGAGACTATGTTATTTCTAAGGGCGAACTTGAAGCGGGTAAATATGAATAATAATGAATATGCGTATGGCTAAAAGAACGACGCCCAAATCGATGTATTCGATTATTGTTCTGATTTGGATTAGTCTTTTTGCTTGTAACGATACCCCACCTGTTTCACTCAGAGAAAAAAATATAAGTCCACCTGAAGCAAGGGTATTAACTACATGGCCGGCTTCATTTGGTTTTGGTCGTACTGCTAAGGTCGATGAAATAAAGCGGATTGATATAGACATAAGACCAGACGGAAAAGGACTTCCAGCGGGTCAGGGCACGGCCTTAGAGGGGAAGTCCATCTATGTACAGAAATGTGCAAGTTGTCACGGGTTGGAAGGGGAAGGAGGTACGTATGGCCGCTTGGTAGGCCATGACATGCCTTGGACGGAAGCAAAAACCATTGGCAATTATTGGCCCTATGCCACTACGATTTATGACTACATCAATAGGTCGATGCCCTTCAATGCCCCCGGGTCATTGACCGCGGATGAAGTGTACAGTATTACCGCGTTTCTTTTGGCTGAGAACAAGATCATAGATGAGAATCAAGTGATGGATTCGGTTACTTTACCTAAAGTAATTATGCCGGCAAAGACCTATTTTGTTGTTGACGATAGAAAGGACGGAAAAGAAATCAGGTAGATGAGATATAGCAAGGCTCTCCTAAACCGACCCGAAGAATCAAAATCGAACAATGTTGTTATGAGCAGAAGGTCTTTATTGCTGGGAGGGGCAGCCTCTGCGGCGCTCATCATGGTACAGACAGCTTTCGGTAAGATGGTTTCCCAAAGTGCCAACGAAACAGAACGGATATTACAGGGAACTGACCCTACAAAGGTACAGGGACCGCTTCCATCAGTTATTGGAAGCAGATCCCCTTTTGAACAACCCAAAAGGTCTACCATATTTACATCTTCCCGGACACCCCTTCAAGACCTATATGGGACGATTACTCCATCCGACCTTCATTTTGAACGGCACCATGGGGGAATTCCCCTGATTGATCCCAACAACTATGAATTGTTGATTCATGGTATGGTTGAAAAACCAATGATCTTTAGTTTAAAGGACTTGAAACGGTTTCCCTCTGTAACACGTACCTGTTTTATAGAGTGTTCGGGTAATTACCGGGGGAATAAGGAAAATTTAACCGCTCAGGATATAGCCGGGCTCACCAGTCAAAGTGAGTGGACGGGCATAATGTTGTCCACTTTGCTCCGTGAAGTAGGAGTAAGGCCCAAAGCTAGTTGGTTTTTGGCCGAAGGTGGCGATGCGGCCGTTATGACAAGGAGTATTCCGGTAGAAAAGGCATGGGAGGACGCCATGATCGTCTACGCTCAGAACGGTGAGGCCATAAGGCCAGGGCAAGGATATCCTGCCCGTTTGTTACTGCCGGGTTGGGAGGGGAATACTAGTGTAAAATGGTTGAGGCGTTTGGAATTTTCGGACCAACCTTTTATGACTAGGGAGGAAACCTCAAAATACACGGAACCCATAGGGCCAAAAAAAATAAGGCAGTTCAGTTTTACCATTGATGCCAGATCCATTATTACCTATCCATCCTATCCCTGTCAATTGGAAAAAGGTTGGGTGGAAATACGGGGATTGGCATGGAGCGGACGGGGAAAGGTAACCAAAGTCGAGGTGAGTACAGATGCTGGAAAGTCATGGCAAGAGGCCAATTTGAACACCCTTGCGTTGGACAAGGCACATGTAAGCTTCACTTACCTATGGCAATGGAAGGGTGAGCCTACGGCCATCCTAAGCAGGGTTTATGATGAAACTGGGTACAGGCAACCTACCTATGAACAGCTCATAGCGGCACGTGGAAAAGATACTAGATATCATATAAATGCCATTACCTCTTGGGAAATACGAAAAGACGGATCGGTATTCTGTAAACCAAATAAGGCATAAGTAGAGAGAAATGGAGAATGCAACTTATGACGCCATAGTAGTAGGAGCCGGTCCCAATGGGTTGGCAGCGGGGATACGGCTTCAGCAACACGGTCTATCCGTATTGGTCGTTGAAGGAAAGGATACTATTGGAGGCGGTATGCGCACTGCCGAATTGACCTTGCCCGGGTTTAAGCACGACATCTGTTCTGCTATACACCCTACTGCGCTGGCTTCTCCTTATTTAGCTACGCTTCCTTTGCATGAACATGGATTGACATATATTCTGCCGGAAGTTGATTGCGCCCATCCTTTTGATGATGGTAGTGCTGCTCATTTAGAACGTTCAATAGCTAACACAGCAAGAGGGTTGGGTGTCGATGCAAAGAATTATACACAACTTTTTCAACCCCTTAAAGGCTATTGGGATGGTATAGCTGCTGATGTTTTGGCTCCATTATCATTTCCAAAGAACCCTATGGATATGGCTCGTTTTGGTGTTTCGGCAATGCAACCGGCTACTTGGCTGGCCAAAAAATTTCAAACCAAGGAAGCCAAGGGCCTGTGGGCCGGAATGGCGGCACATTCCTTGCAACCCCTTTCCAATTGGGCTACATCGGGTATCGGTTTAGTACTAACAACAGCTGGTCATTTAGGGGGATGGCCTATACCAAAAGGGGGATCCCAATCCATTGCCAATGCCATGGGCGCTTATTTTGAATCCATCGGCGGAAAGATTGAAACCAACTTTTATGTAAAATCACTGGATCAATTGCCCCCTGCCAAAGCAATTCTTTTTGATGTTACCCCTAAACAGCTCCTAGAAATTGCTGGACATACGTTTTCGGCTCTATATCAATGGCAGTTGAACCGCTTCCGCTATGGCATGGGCGTCTTTAAGATAGATTGGGCGTTGGATGGTCTTGTGCCCTTTAAGGCAGAAGTATGTAACAAGGCCGGCACCATACATTTAGGAGGTACATTCGAAGAAATTGTACACTCGGAACGTGAGATTGGAAAAGGCAACCATGTGGAAAAACCCTTTGTGCTTTTTGCGCAACAAAGTCGTTTTGATGCTACCCGTGCTCCCAAGGGGAAACACACCGCATGGGCCTATTGCCACGTACCCAATGGCTCCAAGGAAGATAAAACGACGATTATTGAGAACCAAATAGAACGTTTCGCTCCGGGGTTCAAAGATCTGATCCTCGCCAAACATACCATGAACACTAGGGAGATGCAGGTGTACAATCCCAATTACATAGGCGGCGATATCAATGGAGGTGTCATTGATATTGGTCAGCTGTTTACGCGCCCAGCACTGCGCAGCTCGCCCTACAGAACATCACAAAAGGGACTTTATCTTTGCTCATCATCAACCCCGCCCGGGGGAGGGGTTCACGGAATGTGCGGATACCATGCTGCGGAGCGGGCCATTAAGGATTTATTTTAAAGAGGGAGTATTCCTATAAAATGACAGAATATACCCATTATCAAATAAAGTAGGAAAAAGAAATAACCATGAAAATTAAAATCAGTGTTTTTGGAGGATTGTTCCTGTTGGCAATTAATTATTGTGCTGGACAGACCAACCCTTTATGGAAAGAAGAAAAAGTTAAAAATTTTTTACCGCACATGACAGTACCCGAAGTAAGGGAATTGCTCACCAAAACCGATATGGTCATTATTCCAATTGGTGCCTTGGAGCAGCATGGACTTCATTTGCCCATAGGAACGGATTATCTCAATGGTGTGGAACGGGCCAAATTAATTGCCCAAAGGGCCAATGTTTTGGTTGCCCCGGTTTTAATGGCCGGACAATCGCCCTATCATATGGGATTTCCGGGTACCATTACCCTTCCGTCAGATTTGATCGTAGCGGTTAATTTTGAGGCCGTAAAATCACTTTTGCACCATGGGTTTAAAAGATTCCTGATTTTAAATGCCCATGGGGGGAACAGGGCTTTATCTACGTTTCTTGTGGATAAAATAAACCAAGAAACATCTGGTATTGCCGTAGAATTGGGCGCGGCAATTGGCCCTTTTCGGAAAACTACGGTTAATAAAACGGAAAGTCCAGAAAAGGGGGATAAAATATTTGATCGGCATGGAGGTATAAATGAAACGGCATCATCACTCTTTCTGATTCCAAATCTTGTTGCTATGGATAATGCTGAGATTGCGACGCTACGTCATTCCTCACACATTCAAAAAATGATACAGGCATCGTTACAGGGTGATCAGACTGCACTGCTGGTGTTATTGGCTGAAGGATTGAAGGCCCAAGAAACGGGCAAAGGAACTTCTGCCGCCGAGATGAGCACTACTGGAGTGTGGGGCGTGGGCGATCTGTCCAAAGCAAGTGCTGCACAAGGTGAAAAAGGAACCCTTAACTTTGTGGAGGCCGCCGTACAATTTATAAATAGATGGGAAGATTTACGACCAAGCCATCTGAAAGAGCAACCATAAAAGAAAAGTATATGTATATCATGACCATAAAGCTGCTAAGAACCAAATATGCTTTGATGCTGCCGTTCATTCTTTCCTATTTCCTATGTTTTGGTCAGACCCCTTTAACGGTTACGAAAAGGGATACCCGGCATGGACCGGAAAATGGATCCCTTATCTTAATTGGCGGCGGAGGTTCAACAGCCGCCATTTGGGATAAATTTACCGAATTGGCAGGTGGTAAGGAAAAAGCTAAAATTGTGGTTATTACCGCCGCCGCAGGAGATTCCTTGGCATTGAGTGAGGCACCCATAGCATTGGTAAAACAAGAAACCGGAATAACGGATGTAGTGCTATTACATACGAAGGATCTAAAGGAAGCCAACAGTGAAGATTTTGTAAAGCCCCTCTTAGAAGCTACCGGAGTTTATATTGTTGGAGGTCGTCAGTGGCGAATAGCAGATTCTTATCTAAACACCCGAACACATCAGGCTATAAATGACCTATTGTCTCGTGGTGGTGTCATCGCAGGAACTTCGGCCGGGGCAACCATCCAAGGCTCCTTTCTTTGGCGTGGAGATACCAAGGGGTCCGAAATTCTTATAGGAGACCACACGCAAGGTTTCGGATTTTTAAAGTACAGCGTCATCGATCAGCATTTTCTTCGCCGCAACAGGCAGTTTGATTTAATTGATTTTGTAAAAATCTCACCGGAATACATAGGTATCGGTTTGGATGAAGCCACTGCTATCGTAGTACAAAAGGATATTTTAGAGGTTCTGGGCAAATCGTATGTGGCTATTTACGAATACAATACGCTATTAGAAGTTGCAGCCTCTCCTAATTCTGCAACACACGGAGGTAAACAAGCCGTGCATCAGCCCTTTTTTCTGCTAAAAGAAGGTCAAAAATACGATTTAAATACCCGAAAGATCATCACGGAGTAAGCATTGAAGGTCATGCTATGGGGTTTAGTCAGCAAAAATACAAATGCCATTATTTGGTTACGTACTGTAGTTATTAATTAGGGTCTTAAAAAAGGGTTTACCTCATGTTTTTAATTAAAAAAAGGAGAAATCCTTTTTTAAGGTTTTTAAATTGTCCAAACTTTTATGTTTCGGATTATACTTAGCTATAGCGCACTATTCTTCTTCAAAAACTTCAAATTCAGACGCGAACCCCTTTTTTTGAACAATGGACATAATGTCTAGCTCTCGGGCCATCGGGTTCAAGTAACTTCAAAAACCTGTGGTAGGGAACCGTTGGTGTAGTATTATTCCAAAAGTTGAAATGCATTTTATTTTGTACATTCATGCCAAATTCCGCAAAATTATGGGAAGGGCATCGAATAAATAAAATCTAAAATGAACATACTTATTGCCCCGGATTCCTTTAAAGAGTGTTTATCTGCTACAGCAGTTGCCGAACATATCGCTGTTGGAATCCGGAGTGTCCTTCCTGAGGCTGGTTTGCAAAAAATCCCACTTGCGGATGGTGGTGAGGGTTTGCTTGAGGCTATCCTTGCAAACACTAAAGGGAAGCGTGTTGCTGTTGAGGTGCTAGATCCCCTTTGCCGAAAAATAAAAGCGGATTATGGCATCATTAGCAACGGAAAGACGGCCATCATTGAAATGGCCAAAGCTTCCGGGATAGAATTGCTAAAGGAGTCTGAAAAAAATCCACTACAAACCACTACCTATGGTACCGGGCAATTGATAAGAGATGCCTTAGACAAGGGGTGTACAAAGCTCGTTATCGGAATTGGTGGGAGTGCTACCAACGATGGCGGCATGGGTATGATACGTGCTCTAGGAGCAAAATTTCTTGATAAAACAGGAGTAGAAATAGGACAAGGTGGCGGAAGTTTAAACGAACTGCACCATATAGATCTTACGGCTTTTGACCAAAGGCTAAAAAGGTGTGAAGTGGTTGTTGCCTGCGATGTGTCTAACCCCTTAACAGGAGAAAACGGGGCATCCTACGTTTATGGCGAACAAAAAGGAGGAAATCCCAAGCAGTTGTCTGTATTGGATCAGAATTTAACGCATTATGCCGATGTCCTTAAATCAACATTGGGTATAGAAGTCCGTCACATTCCCGGATCGGGAGCAGCAGGCGGTACCGGAGCGGCATTATTGGCTTTTATGAAGGGTACTTTAAAGCCCGGTATTGATCTTATATTGGAAACCTTACAAGTAGAAAAGGGGATGCAGTGGGCAGACCTGGTTATTACCGGAGAGGGTAAAATAGATGCCCAGACCTTGCAGGGAAAGACCATAGCCGGTATTGCCAGGATGGCAAAAAGGCACCAAGTACCGGTAATTGTAATTACAGGAAAAGTAGGTGAAAATATAGATGAGATTTATGATTTGGGAGTGAGTGCCATATTCTCCATCGTAAATCAACCCATGCCGTTGGAAACAGCCATAAAACAAGCTCCACGGCTCATTGAAAACTGCGTGATTAATATTATGAAGGCGATGAAGATCTTTGGTGTGCCATATTCAAAAATAGAAAACAGGAAATAAGATACCGTTAACTGAGTAAAATGTCAGAAGAAGCAAAACCTATAAGCCCATTTCAAAAAACGATTGTTATGCTGGGCTGTTTTGATACCAAAGGCGCCGATTTCGAATATCTATATACGCTATTAAAAGCATTAAACCCGAATATTAGTACCATTAATATGGGAGTTTTGGGAACTACGGATCTTTTTCCGGTAGACTATGAAGCGCAGGAGGTCGCCCAAAGGGGTGGATCGGAACTTCATGAATTGAGATTAAAGGAAGACCGAAGCCATGCCATAAAAATTATGGGAAAAGGAGCTGCCAAGATCGTTGCACAACTTCAGGCTCAAGACAAAGTTCAGGGCATTATTGGTATGGGGGGCGGTGGCGGTACCTATATGGCGCTGACTGCCATGAAAGCACTTAAACTTGGGATTCCAAAGCTATGTCTAAGTACCATAGCAACTAAAGATCTTTCTTCGCATATCGGGGCCAAAGATATTTCGCTAATGCCTTCAATTGTGGATGTGGCCGGATTAAACAGCATCAGCAGGATTATGATACGGCAAGCGGCAGGAGCCATAACGGGTATGGTGAATAGCACCGAAGTAGATACGTTGGACAACACCAAAAGTATCGCCAAAAGTATTGCCATAAGTGTCTTTGGCAACACCACCTTGTGCGTAGATCATTGTACGGAACAATTAAAATCCAAAGGATATGATGTCTTGTCCTTCCATTCAGTAGGTGTTGGCGGGATAACCATGGAATCGCTTACCATGGAAGGTTGTTTTGATGCGATTTTGGACATTACCACCACAGAACTGGCCGATGAATTGTGCGGCGGAATATGTAGTGCCGGCTCGGATCGTTTAAAAGCGGGATCTACAATGGGCATTCCGCAGGTTATTGCTCCGGGATGTTTGGATATGGTCAATTTTGGCCCCATGGACACCGTTCCCGAAAAATATAAAAACAGACACTTGTACAGTTGGGGGCCGGACGTTACACTTATGCGAACCAACAAAGAGGAAAACAGGATTTTGGGGAAAATTATCGCAGAAAGAATCAATCGCTCAGAAGGGCCGGTAACGGTTTTATTACCTTTGGGAGGGCTTTCCAAAATTGGAGCCGTAGATGGCGTGTTTTATGCGCCCGAAACCGATAGGGAGTTATTCAATGCCATCAGGGAAAATGTGCATTCCGGTATCCAAATAAAGGAGGTCAATGCCAATATCAATACGGTCGATTTTGCAAGGGAGGCTGTAAAATCGATGTTGGAAATACTTGAAAATTAGCTGTAGTGCATTAGAGGCTAATTCAGTTAAAATCAATACACATAATAATATCATTAATTAAAACAGCATAGTATGCCAAATCCATGGACAGGGAAAGGAAACCCTTACACAAAACAAGAAGTACGAGATCGATTACAAGCCACTTTAAATGAAAACAGGGCCATTATCGCTGCCGGAGCAGGCACGGGAATTAGTGCCAAATTCATAGAAAAGGGAGGAGCAGATCTGATTATTATCTACAATTCCGGTCGTTTTAGAATGTCCGGTCACGGCTCTACAGCAGGAATGATGGCTTATGGCGATGCCAATGCGGTAGCCATGGAAATTGGGGAATTTGAAGTCTTACCGGTAGTGGAAGAAATTCCGGTGATTTGCGGTGTCCATGGAAGCGATCCACGGAGAAGAATGTGGCATTTTTTGGGAAAAGTTAAGGATATGGGTTTTTCCGGAGTAAATAACTTCCCAACCCATTCTATAATCGACGGTCATTTTAGAAGGGTATTGGAAGAAACCGGAATGAGCTTTCAAAAAGAAGTAGACATGGTGCGTTTGGCCACAAAAATGGATCTGTTTTCCGTGGTTTATGTGGGAAAACCGGAAGAAGCTGTACAAATGTCCGATGCCGGTGCTGATGCTATCATCGCCCATGTGGGTACAACAGTTGGCGGCTCTATAGGTGTTACCAGTGCAACGGCTACCATGCACGATGCCATAGAACGGACACAGAAGATTGTTGATGCCGTAAGAAAATCAAACCCAAACACCTTTTTTCTTGCGCATGGAGGTCCCATTAATACCCCGGAAGATGTAAAATATGTATTGCAGCATACAACAGGACTACATGGTTTTGTAGGAGCGTCATCCTTAGAGCGAATGGGCGTAGAGCAATCGCTTACCAATCTCACAAAGGAATTTACATCGCTTAAATTGTCTTTGTAAACTATGAAATCTAAAAATTGGAAATTTGTTAAGGAAGGGGATATACTGTTTGAAAAGGCTAGTGGTCGGGTACATTACTGGCACTACCATCCCGAAACATTAAAGGAAGCAGATTCCTATATGGTAAAAGTGGTTGTACCTGTAGGAGGTGGACATAACTTTCATGTGCATCCTGAAATGAATGAGATTTTGTATGTGCTAAAAGGACAGGCAGAACAATGGATAGAGGATGAAATGCAGTTTCTAAACGAAGGAGAATCTGTGTATATCGATGCCGATGTGGCACATGCTACTTATAATGCCGGAGAAGAAGAACTGGAGTTTTTAGCCATTCTGTCTCCTCCTCAAGGTTGGGAAGCAGGAACGGTTGATGTAAGTGGTAACTTGCCGTATTCGGAATACCGCCAACGCATTTAAATAGCATCAAAATAAAAGAAGTCTTGCGGAAGCGGGATACGAATAGGGTAATTTAAAGATTAAGGAATGAAAAAATTACAAGTTTATATATCAACGCTAAGCTGTGTTATGGTGCTACTGGCTTCCTGCACTACCAAAAAGGAAGCACCGCCCCAGTTAACCTATACAGGAGAAAATCCAAGAGTGCAAAATCCACTAAGTCCTGAGGATTCGCAAAAGCATATTCAACTGCCTGAGGGTTTTAGTGCCGAGCTGTTTGCTGCGGAGCCCAATATCATTAACCCTATAGCCTTTACCTGGGATGAACGCGGGCGTTTATGGGTGGTACAGTCCAAAGACTACCCTCATGGGTTAGTCAATGACGTAGGCGGAGATCGGATTACGATTTGTGAAGATACTAATGGCGATGGCAAAGCAGATAAATTTACGGATTTTGCTACGGATCAAAGTCTAACTACGGGTATTACGCTTGTAAAAGGTGGAGCGATTGTAGCACAAGCACCAAATATGGTGTTGTTAGAAGATACCAATGGAGATGATAAAATGGATAAGAGCACAGTGCTTTTTGATGGTTTTGGAACTTTTGATACTCATGCCGGACCCTCAAGTCTTCGGTATGGTATAGACAATTTAATTTGGGGTGCAGTAGGCTATTCCGGTTTTGAAAATCAATTTCAGGGAAAACCTATCGATTTTAAAATGGGAGTTTTTAAATTTTCCAAAGACGGTTCTTATTTTGAACCGGTAGGTCAATTTAACAACAATACTTGGGGCATGGGTTTTAATGAGCATTTTGAGATTTTCGGTTCCACTGCCAATAACAACCACTGCTGTTATGTGGGGATTCCGTTAAAACACTACGATTACCTGAACAAATTACCTTCCTGGGCGGTAAATGCCGATTTTATTCAGGGACATTATGAAATTTCTCCTGTAGATACCATTCCATTGCAACAGGTAGATGTAAGAGGAGGCTATACAGCCGCATCCGGAGCTAATTTTTATACTGCAAGAAATTATCCAGAGGCATATCAAAATCAAATGTATGTAAGTGAGCCAACAGGACATTTAGTACACATCGCCAAAATCGTAAAAGATGGCGCAGGGTATAAAGAAGTAGATGGTGGAAATATCTTTGCCAGTACCGATGCTTGGACGGCACCCGTGTTTGCAGAAACAGGTCCGGATGGGAATTTATGGGTGGCCGATTGGTACAATCCGGTAATACAGCACAATCCTGATAAACGAGGAATGGACAACCAAATCTGGAATGCCGATAAGGGCGAGGGAAATGCGCATATAAACACGTTAAGAGACTATGGGCACGGAAGAATTTATATTGTTACCTACAAAGGTAAAAGCGATAAAAAGATAAAATCCTTGGACAGAAAAAATGACAAGGCATTATTGACGGCACTAGAGAGTGATAATTTGTTTTGGAGAACCACAGCGCAACGCATCATTGTAGAAGAGAAAAAAATAGAATTAATACCCGATTTAGTGCAACTTGCCACAAGAGATAAGATAGACAAAACAGGACTCAACGCCGGAGCATTACACGCTTTGTGGAGTCTGCAAGGCCTCAATGCGCTAACAGAAAATCAGGAAGTGGTTACCAATGCCCTAAGCCATAAATCGTATGCCGTACAGCGGGCGGCACTGGCATTATTACCCAATTCTAGAGAAGGTAGTGAGGCATTGGCTGCCTCCGGACTTTTGTCAAGTTCCGATCCTCAATTACTTTTGGCCGCCATTCTTAGAGCCGGAGAACTACCGGAATCGACCCATTTATTTGCCGAGATCGATAAATTAGCTCAAAATAAGGCCATTACTTCAGATAAATGGCTCAATGCAGCGCTTAAAATATATTTCCGAGAGCTGAATTTTGAAGAAGTAGATCCCGCTTCGGTACAGATGATTATTCCGTCAGCAGAAGAAAAAAGAACAACATGGAGCTATACAGAAGAAAACCCGGGTAACGATTGGACGCAACTTCAGTTTAATGATACCTCTTGGAAAAAGGGTGAAGGCATGTTTGGCAGTGTTTTGGGAGATAACGTAAAGTCGTCTTGGACTACATCAGCTATTTGGTTGCGTCAGGAAATAGACCTCAATGAAATCATCGCAGAGCCCGTATTAAAAATAGCGCATGATGACGATTACGAAGTGTATGTAAATGGACAATTGCTGATTTCTGAAACCGGTGCGAGTGGTACTTACAAATTCATCAAATTAGATGCAGAAAAAGGAGAATTATTTCAAAAGGGAAAGAATGTGATCGCGGTACATTGCGTTAATACAGGTGGCGAACAGTATATCGATATGGGTATCGGGAAGATTGGAAAGCTAAAAACGGATGCTATTTTTGTGTTGAATACGGTAGATCAGGAAATGGCATTCGATAAAAAGATTTTGCGCGCCACTGCCGGTCAAACCATAGAAATTGTTTTACATAATAAAGATCAAATGCCACATAACCTTGTGGTACTGCAACCGAATAGTTTAGCCGATTTTGGTGACATGGTAGATGGGTTTTTAAAAAATCCTGATGCCGAAAAAATGGGTTATGTGCCCAATTCACGTTACGTGTTGGGCGCAACGACAATGCTAGCGCCGGGTGCTAAAGGATCAATTGTATTTAAGTTGCCCGATACCCCCGGCATATATCCTTATGTCTGCACCTTTCCGGGTCATTGGTGCTTAATGCAGGGCGTAATTATCGTTACGGCACCCGGTTCTTATATTTCGGAGAACAAAGATGCTCAAAAAATTACGGTAATGGGAGGAGGAAGCTCGCACGACTTCTTAAACTATTTTGGTGTTGCGGATGGCAACGTACTGCATCAAGACGATAAAAACACGGTGTTGTATACAGAGAACACCAAAGAACTAGGTGCACTTTTACCGCAAACCGATATACTTTTACTAAGCAATAACAAACCCTTAGATGTGGACACTAGGGCACTTCTTTTGGCACGAATAAGGGAAGGCAAAATGCATACCCTTATTTACCATGCCAGTCATTGGTATAATTGGGAAGATTGGCCGGTGTACAACAAAGAAATTGTAGGCGGTGGTTCCCGATCACATGAAGATTTACAGGAATTTGAGGTAACGGTATTAAAAGCCGATCACCCCATCATGAAGGGGGTTACACGCAAATTTCGGATCGTAGATGAGTTGTACCGCTGGGAAAAAGATCCATCTGCCGACATCGAGGTTTTGGCTGTAGGTAAAGGTTTAAAATCGGGAGAAGAATTTCCACTGATTTGGGTGGTGAAGCATTCAACGGCGAAAATTGTGGGCAATACCTTAGGCCACGATGAAAGAGCGCATAACCATGAGGACTACAAAAAGATCTTGCAAAATAGTATTGTATGGTTAGGGAAAGAATAACAAAGTGGAGTTTTTTAGTGGCTACAAAAAAAATAGTACTTTAACATTTTCTATGGAATCCTAAGAAAATGAGAACTATTTTAATCACCTTTCTCTTTTCATTTATAATAAGCAATTTCGCAATTGCCCAAAGCCCGAATGTAGTTTTCTCACATTTGAGTGTGAAAGATGGGCTGTCGCAAAATTCTGTTACTGCTATACTTCAAGACAGCAAGGGTTTTATGTGGTTTGGCACGCACGATGGTCTCAATAAATATGATGGCACTAGCTTTAAATCGTACAGACAGGAGCGCAACAACCCTAATAGCATTAGTAACAATTATATTTGGGATTTGTATGAAGATGCCGACGGCCTTTTGTGGATTGCCACCTTTGGCGGTGGTCTCAATAGCCTCGACCTAAAATCCGGTACTATTGAACGCTTTTCCTATCAACCCAATGAACCAAACTCCTTTCCCAGCAATCGAATTTTTTCCATTCAAGAAGGTGAAAATGGTATCCTTTGGATTGGTGCCAACGAAGGCCTTATCCGTTTTGATAAAAAAACAAAAACTTCAGAGCTTTTTCTTTCCACCACTTCGCCACAAGGCGTTTTACAGGACAACTACACAGGCATCGTTACCGCAGACAAAAATGGGAATCTTTGGCTAAGAACCGATCAAGGACTCACGCTGTTTAACACCCAAACTTTAAAAGCCTCCTATTTTACACAGAGTCCTTTTTCAAAGGAACACATTTTGGGTGATATTTATGACATCAAATGGCACAACAACAAACTCTTTGTGGGCTGCGATACCGGTTTGCTTGAAATTGATTTGGTCAATAAAACAGACCGTTTTTTGTTGCTTTCTTCTAATGTTTCTTCTGAAAATTCCTCCGTTACTTTTCGGAAAATTCATCCGGTCAACGAGCATCAATTTTATATTGGCACGCATTCCGGTTTGGTGTTTATTGATGCAAAAAACAATTCACATTTCCACTACGAAAACAATAAAGAAGACGAAAAGAGTCTAGTGCACAATCACGTTTTGAGCCTTACACAATCTAAAGACGGTGTGGTGTGGATTGGCACACGCAATGGTATTGATAAAATTGAAGCTCCAGAACCGGATTTTATTCATTTTAGAAACTTCTCCTTACCCAACGCGCTCAATGTAAAAAACATCAATTCTATTATCGAAACAAAAAACAATCTGTTATGGATTGGCTCTACTTCAGGACTGAATTTATATGATAAAAACAAGGATGTGTTTGTTGATATTTCAGCCATAAGAAGCCAAATGACATCAAATTATTTATTGCACATCTCCAAAGACAACAAAGAAAACATCTGGATTGGCACCCGCACCGGAGGGTTTTATCAAATAGACCCACAACTCCATATCAAAAAAATTGCGCCGGAAAATAAAGACGCTTCCAATGCCCGCGTGCATTTTATTACTGAAGACCACCAAGGTTTTATATGGGTTGGTACCGGAGGTGAAGGACTTTGGCAATATAACCCACATACCAATCGGGTGAAAATGTATCCGATTTCTAAAGATGGAAAAGGTCCAAGCCATCCTTATATTTTTGCTATTTTAGAAGATAGTTTTCAAAATCTCTGGCTAGGAACGCCCACCGGCGGACTCAATCTTTTTGACCGCGAAAACGAAGCATTTATCTATTTCCAAAACCATCCTGATAACACAAATAGTCTAGCAAATGATTTAGTTTTAAGCTTGGCAGAAGACAGCAACAACCAACTCTGGATTGGCACTACCGGCGGATTGAGTAAACTAACCATTCCGCTTCAAAAAAATCTTTTTTCTAAATTAAAGGAGTTGCAAAACCAAGTAGCAGACTCTCTATTTGTGAATTTTGGCCGACCCGAAGGCTTTCCCAATGAAGTGATTTACGGCATTCTTGAAGACCATCAACAAAACCTCTGGATGTCCACCAATCAAGGTTTGGTACAATTTGATACCCAAACCGAAAGCATTGCCAATATCTATGACGCTAGTCACGGTTTGCAAAGCAATGAATTCAATCAAAACAGCTATCACAAAGGCAATTCTGGTTTGATGTATTTTGGCGGCATCGATGGCTTTAATATTTTTAACCCCGAAACCATCAAAGGCAATACCTATATTCCCGAAGTACGCATTACCGGCTTGTCCATTTTAAATCAGCCGGTTGTTGTGGGTCAAGCCGGAAAAAACAAAAAACCGGTACTCGATAAAGAACCTTATTTTAAGGAATCTATCGCACTTTCGTGGAAACAAAAAGTAGTAAGTTTTCATTTTGCGGCACTCAGTTATATCAGCCCCGAAAAAAACAGCTACCAATACAAAATGGAAGATTTTGATAAAGACTGGGTTTTTGCCGGAAACACCAACCAAACCACTTACACCAATCTCGACCCGGGAACCTACACCTTTCGTGTAAACGCTGCAAATAACAGTGGCGTATGGAATGAAACCGGCACAGCCATTACCGTTCACGTAAATCCGCCGCCGTGGCGCAGTTGGTATGCTTACCTCACGTATTTATTGCTTTTTCTGGCGGCTATCTATGCCTTTATTAAATACCGCGTTAACAAAGCAACTCAAGCACTCTTACGAAAAGCTGAAATTGAGCGTGTCAGAAATGAAGAACGGGAAGCTTTTAGAAAACGAAGCTCACAAGACTTTCACGACGAAGCCGGAAATAAAATTACCCGAATTAGTCTCGTAACGGCACTTGCCAAACAAGAAGCAGACACAAACGACCAACTAAAAAACTACCTCAATAAAATTGAAGAAAACGTGCAAGAACTGAATACCGGAATGCGCGATTTTATCTGGGCCTTAGACCCGGGAAAAGACACCCTGTTTGAAACCTTGCATCGCTTTGAAGATTTTGCGTCGGGATTTTGTGAAGATGCGCAAGTCCATTTTAAAAGTGAAGGCATTGATGAACAATTAAACCACTTTCCACTAAATATGAACCAACGCAGACATTTGTTGTTGATTCTTAAAGAAACCTTGCACAACAGCATCAAACACGCAGCACCCAAAAACATACATCTCAAAATTGCATCTCAAAAAGAAGAAGCCATCATTTCGCTTTCAGACGATGGAAAAGGATTTGAGTTAAATACTTTAAAACGGCAAAACGGACTCCAAAATATCAAAGAAAGAGCAAAGCAACTCAATGCAGACTTAAAAATACAATCCGCAAAAAACAAAGGAACTGAAGTCGCGATTACACTAAAGAACGCTTCACATTTATAGCTTTAGCGCAAAAGATTACCCAAAAAGGTAATCTATCGATGCAATAGTTTCTGTATCTTTAACTATGGAAAAAGCCCATTCACATATCTATGTTTCCATTATTGAAGACGACTCGTTGATATTAACTTCACTCACACAATTGATTGACAAAGCTATGGGATTCAAGGTGGTAAGCAGTTTTAAAACCGCAGACGATGCCTTAAATGGTTTTCCAAAACCACTGCCCGATGTGCTTCTTTTAGATATAGATTTACCCGGAACTTCCGGTGTAGAAGCACTTCCCAAGCTCAATAAACTGCTTCCAAAAACCAATATTTTAATGCTCACCGTAAACGACAGTTCAGACTTGGTTTTTCAATCGTTGCAAAACGGTGCTGTGGGTTATTTGCTTAAAGGCAACACCCCATCAAAATTGCTTGAAAGCATCAAAGACGTTTTTGAAGGCGGTTCACCAATGAGTCCCTCCATTGCCCGAAAAGTAATTGGCTCCTTTCAAAATCAAGATCCTTACAAACTATCAGACCGCGAAAAACAAGTGCTTCAAAAACTCTGTAACGGCAGTAACAATAGTAAAATTGCCGAAGAATTATTTGTTTCGGTCAATACCGTTAAAGCACACATCAAAAATATTTACGAAAAAATGCACGTTCATTCACGCGCCGAGGTGGTTGCTCAAGCAATAAAGAACAAAATAGTTTAAATTGTTTTTTGGGCGTTTTAACACGCTGTCCACTATATCTTTTGGCTGCCTTAGGGCAACCAAAAGGATGCCGCTTCCATCGTTAACGCGGGTTTACGGATGCCAAAAAAAGCCTAAATTTTACTTGAAAAGATCCGAATGACTTCCCAATCTAACCAAACGGATAGACTTTGGACGCTCTATTTGAAACCAAATGACAAGCAAATCCGGTTTTATGTGGCATTCCCAATTGTCAGCATAATTCCCTTTTAGTTTGTGGGGTTTCATCGAAACAGGTACTCCCAAAACACCCTTCTGTCTTAAAAGTAGAACAAACTCTTTGACCAAATCAAGATTTTGATGGTTTCTCCGGCTTATCCGTTTAAGGTCTTTTTTAAAAGCCCCAGTGTACAAGATTTCGTACATCCTATTTTTCATTCAATTCATTGCGAATCGATTCAAAAAACCCGTCTATATCCTCCATAGATTCAAGCCCTATGCCTTCGCTTGCTTCCTTAAGTGCTTTTTTGGTTTCGTCATTAGGAATGTACCCTACATCCTTAACCATTAGCATCTCGATATAATTGTTTAAGCTTCTTTTTTGGGCTTTGGCTTTTTCTTTGATTAGCTCAATGATGTCTTCGTCAAACCTAAAACTCATCGCTTTGCTTCCCATAGCTCATTTCTTTTTAAATGATTTATACTAACAAAAATATTGTATATCATTATAATATACAAATGCTTTACAAAAAAAAATACATACTATGTCAATTTTGCAAATTTGCGAAATGAAAAAACTACACCGATCCAATAAAACCATTTCGATTTTAAACTACAAACTTAACCCCAAAAAAGCTATAAAATAACCGCTAAGGATGCTTCCCTTTTCGTATGCGCGAAATGGTCAAATCTGAAAAATGATTGGCGGTAATATTCATTATAGCTTGGTCTATTTCGTGTATGGCACCAAATAAATGGGCAAATTCGTGCGCAATCACATCGCCTTTACCACTGCCCACACCAGAACGTGTGCATAAATATTTATTGCGGTTGGTCCAGCCAAGTTTGTTAAACTCCAACAATCCTTCCATAAAAATATTGATACCCAGTTTTTCATCATCGGCTATACCGGTTATGGCATTTTCCCAAGCGCCGGGAATATTGCCATCATCGGGATCACCGTCTTCTGCTGTGGCGCCGGCAAAACAGGTGTTCACATAAAAACACCAAAACTCGGGGTCTTCGGCCAGATTTATATTGTCGAATAAATAATTGGACTTGATTTCATCAAAATCATCGGCATTGGTGTTTCTTATAAACTTGGTTTCTTTTCTGGGGTTATATTTTTTTAGAGTTTCAAAGTCGAGTATGGTATAAGTGGGTCTAAAAATGCGCTCTAATACACACATATCTGGGTTGAGGTCCGGCATCGCAACGCCGGCTTTAAAGCCCCACTTTTGCTCGTCGTCAAATTTAAGTCCGCATACTTTGCCTTCGTAGCCATCAATTCCGGTAAGCAATCCTTCAATCACCACATAATCGGCGGCACCGTTAAAAATATATCCGGCTTCGTTGGCAGAGTTTTCCAATATTTTAAAAGTTTGTCCCAACACTTTAAATGCTCCTTCTTTAAAAGCATCTTTAATGCCCACGCTTGTATGACCCGATGCTGCTTCCATTGTGGGTTTGGTAACACCATCTTCTTCCAGTTTTTTGATGATATTATCTTCAATAAAAATCTTGGTTTGCCCCACTTTAGGATTGTTAAGCTCATAAGAAACAATTTTGCTGAACATCACATCTTTTCCAATAGGTCCCATTTTATCTACTTCGGCATACGCAAATCGCCAAACGGTAAGGGTTTTACTGGCAAAGTTTTCGGCTAAACGCACTTCTGCTTTTTCGGCATCATCAGGATTGGCGTCAAATACCGCCGGGTCAACTAGGTGTTGTTTATCGTTGTTGCGTTTTACTTCGCTGGGGCTGGCATTCAGTTTGGAATCGTCGTTTTCGAGCGTTTTTAAAAACTCCTTGTCAAAAGCACTCACCACTCTAAAATTATCGCCGGGTTGTAGGCTTACTTCAAAAGTGATTTGTTCAGTGTTTTCAATGAAATCTACTTTTAAAATACCGTCTTTATCTTGACCTTCCAAATAACCTGATTTGAGTTTGCCTCCGTTTTTTTCCAAAAACCCGATGTTGTCTTCGGCTTGGCTTTCATTGTCCATCTCGGCTACAGATGAGGTTTCAAGCGTAGGGTCATCTACATCAAAAGCTTTAAAATATACTTTTATGGGATAAATGGGCTTTACACTTAGCGTAACATTCAGATTTACTTTGTTTCTGGCTTTAGCTTCTGCTTTGCCAACGCCAGCTATGCGCTTTCCTGGAAAAACCCTCACACCTGTTGGACGCAAGTAACTGCTGCTTTCGGAAATCACATCGCAATCGCATTTTATGGTCCCTGTGGGTTCGATAATAGGATCGGATGGATTTCTAAAATTCACATCATAATCCAGGTTATTGTCGTGATTGATGCTGTTGTTTCTACCTTCCCACTCCAATTTTTCGATACCAATAATAGTCAAAGCAGCTTCCTGAAAATTTTCGGGATCGTTTTTCGGGTACATTTTAAAAATGGTGCCGCGTTGCTCGGTATGGGCTTCTATGCCTTCTACCCAAATTTCCTTAATCCAGAAATTGCCAATTTTTTCAAAATCGGTGGGAATAAACAAGGGTTTTGCAGGGTCAAAAGCTTCGGTTTTTTTGTTGTCTTTCCAAAGCAAGACGTTTTTAGCACCTTTGGTTTGTTCAAAAACTATTTCTTCCGGCGGATTGGGCTCTCCGGAATACGGCACTTTGATGCGCAGTTTCACCAAGTCGTTATCAGGTTTTATTAAATTGGTTTTAGAGGTTTGGGTTTCGGGGTCGTAGTCAAACGTTTCGCCTTGGTCGTCGTTATCGAGGTTCACAAAAGTTTGGGCACCCATTTCTAGCATTAGCGCCGGATTTATTTTTTTTCCGTCAAGGGCTTCGGCATTAAAAATTTCCAGTTCGGGCGCATCGCAAAAACAAATATCGTCCAGCCAAACCTCGCTTTTTTCGGTGCCGGGAATGGTCATTGCCAATTGCATTCCGTTAGTGCCATAAGGTGGTTTGTTAGGAAAACCGCTTCCCACAATATAAAACTGAACGCCGGCAGCACTCGCTTTTTTGTCTTCTGGTAAGTGAAGTGGAATTTTAAAAGCTGTCCACTCGTTGGTGTTTTTTGTAATGATGGCATTGGTTTCATCAGGCACCGGACCGCCACCAGTACCATCGCTTGCTATTAGAAATGAATTGATCCAAAGTTTATCGCCGTTTTTTAAGTTGGTTTTGTAGTAACCGCAAATTGCTTTGGGCTTTTCTGTTACGGGCATTTGTATGTTATCGAGAATCGCTTTCGGATTGGCAACCATCACATTGTTACAATCGCCCTGACACCAAAAAATGGAGGCACTCATCGATTGTTTTTTCATCATTTCCTCGGCCATTTTTTTGTACTGCGGGTATTGCTGCATCGCTTTAACATATTCAGCATTTTTATTTAGATAGTCAACCGTAGAAGGATTTTTAAGGTGAATGGCATAGGTTCCGCTACGGCTGTCGGTCGATTTAAAAATACTTTTAAAATCGGCAGGTATTTGCGGATTGTTTTGAGTAACGTTGGTGCTGCCCCAATTAACGGGTGTATCGCCTTGCCAAAGTTCAAAATCGCCATTGGGAATGTCGCAAGATGCTTCTTCTTGCGCAAAAAGTGCTAATGGTAAGGCACACAAAATCAGTGCTAAGAAACCGGCTTTTCTGTTCATCATAAAAATTACTGCACAATAAACTCGGTGCGTCTGTTTTTGGCTTTGTTAAGGGCTGAATCGTTGGTAGCAACCGGTTCGGCCTCACCTTTACCATCGGTTTCCAAACGATTGGCATCGATACCAAATTGGTTGACTAAGGCATTTTTTACCGATAGAGCGCGGTCTTTGGAGAGTCCTATATTGTATTGCTCCGTGCCATCGGAATCGGTATGTCCCACAATGCGGATGTTTTTGTCCGGTTCGGTTTTTAGGGCTTCGGCTATTTCACGAAGAATGCCATAAGATTCGGGTTTTATGGTAGCCGAATTTACATCAAAATGAATGGCGTTGGTTACAAACTTACCGGTGGCAAAAAGTTTAGCACGTGGCTCGGGCAATCCTTTTGCGATGCGCAGGTTGGAAATAAGAAAATGTTCTTTACCATCTTGCATTCCATAGGTTTGAAACACTATTTTTTTGAACTTTTCGCCATTGGGCACGCCGCGCGGAAAATCGACTACTTTTTCGCCATCGATATAAAAGCGATAGCGGTTTCCTTTGACCGATATGGCGATGTGAGTTCCTTTTTTGATGTTTTGTCGGTAATCGTTTTTGACGCTGTTGCTTGCTTTTTCAGAATTATTTTCAATACTTCTAAAGTTTATGCCATTGTCCCATTTTTGATGGGCGTAAATTTCGGCTACTGCATTGGTGGTGCCGGGATTTAAACGTCGCGAGCCATCGGTAAGATAAACCATCAATCGAGCCACTTGCGAAGTGTTATCGGAAATTCCAAAGCCAATTAAGTCAAATTCTATGGTGTAGTCTTTGCCCCAAAGTTCGGGCATATCGGCTTCGAAAAAACCTTTATTGAAAAGTTTCATCCAGCGTTGGTTTTCGTTGTTGGAAAGCGTTATGACTTCAGCACTGGCATTGCCATCCCACAATTGTGGAAAATCGCCTATGGGGTCTTTGGAAAAATCTTCAAACAAAATAACATTTTCTCCTGCTACCCAATCGCTTTTTGAATACATTTCAACCACCTCTTGGTCTTCGGCGTTTTGTGGGGTTTGGTTGTTTGATGGATTTTGGTCATTTCCAGTATTGCCAGAGTTTGTCGAATCGGTTTTAGGATTTTGCTTGCCATTTCCTAAAATGGTATCCATCGCTTTGTTGGTTTCTTCTTCTGTTTTTTTCTCCAGTTTTCGGGTGGCGGCATTTTCGGCTTTTTTCTTTAACTTATTAAGAATTTGTGCTTCTGCTTGTGGAATGCTTACAAAGAATAAAACAATTGCAGCTGTTAATATAAAATTTAGTCGGCTTGTTTTCATAATGTTAGTGTTTCAGAAATTTAACATTCAAATCTAAGACACTTATCCTTAGGATTATATTACCCAAACGGGTAGTTATTCTCTTATTATTTAGCTTTAAATTTGAATGATAAATCGTTAACATTTTGAGATGAGCGTATTACGTTTTTTTGGTTTGTTTTGTTATTATCTTTTGAGTTTTATGGTAGGATTTTTACTTGCCGGTTGGTTGGTAAAAGTAAATGGCGTTACGGTAGGACAAGGATTGGCGGCTGGTGCTATAGCCGTATTTTACGCATTGATTGGAGGTTTTGTGGGAACTCTGTTGTCTATATTTATGAAAATAAAATTCAATGGAATTTCTATAGTAAAAGCTAATATCATTTTATTATTACTAGCTGTTTTAAGTGTGATTTTGCTGATTATAACTCCTAAAAAAACAGTTGTTTTGCCAGAAACAAGTAGTAAAGAAGTAAGCCAAGCCGGATTTTTTCTACCAAAATTTAACCTCACAACAACAAACGAAATAACAATTGAAAAAGCTTTGACATTGGGAATGTTTTCACTAGATATTAAAGAAAACACACCCTTGTATTTTTATGGTGGTGTTACTTTTGGTAAATCCGTTCAAGAGCATTCGCCTATAGATAGTTTGGTTTTTTTTAAGAAGCCCGAATTGTATGGACTGAGTGTAAAAAGCGCGCCACCTTGGTTAATGGCCGAACACTTTAAACCCGATTATGGGTTTGTGTATTTTAGCGCGTTGACCTTAACCAATGAGTTTATAGAAATTGAAGTCAACGCGCAAACCGGACAAACATTTTGGGTGTCGCGTTATGCAGGTCAATTGGTTTTTTGGCCCGAGTTTTTGTTAAGTGTAAACAGTGTTGAACTGATTGACGCTAGCCAAACTCTAAAAGCAACACCCTTTGACCACGCCTCTGAATATCAGGGTAAATACACTTATCTTCGACCTCAAAAAATAAAAGGTGAGTGGATGGAAGTAGCTTTGTTGGACAATGATTTTAAAACCATTGGCAGTGCTTGGCTAAAGTGGTTGGATTGTGGGGAAATTAGAGTGAGTTATAGCTTGCTGAGTTGAAATTGTTAGACGTTTATTACTGCCTTTTTGGTTTTTTTTACTCGTTTGAGATTATAGGCGTCTCTGATCAATTGTTTTGAAACACGCACTTAAGATTAGCGTTGATTTATGCCTGTTTATTCTGCAATTTGATTGGATATATCGATGTTATGTTTAGCCAGTTTTGCATCGATAGGAGAAATTGTGTTATTTTCTTGCAATCTTGGTAAACAAAAAGAGATTGTTTTTTTTAATATATTTTACTATATATCAATAAATGAAATAGTTAATACGACTATTTTATTTAGAATATGCGCCATTGGCATAAGCGGATAGTAAAGCGGCTTTAGGTTTTTTACAGTTATCCGGAAAGTCATAAAAAACAATACAATCAGGCAGACCTTTTTTGAATCTTACGGTTACGGCACCTGTGTCCGTTCCCATTAATCCTTTAAATTTGTAATTGGCTTTTAATGCTATTATTTTGCCATCTGCATCTTTGAAATCCCTCACGTTTGTAATTGATCTGTTTACGTATTGGTTAAAGCCCCAGGTTTTGGATTGGTTTATTAAAATATCATCTATAAGTTTTGTGAAATTCTGCTCGCCGCTTGGACCACCATTGATTCGTAATTCCTCGTATGGGCTCATACCTTTTAAACGCAACGGTTTTTGACCCAATGCAAAGGCTCTTAAATTTTTTTCAAAATGGCGTATGGACGGGTTTGAACATACATTCAATCTAAAAAAAGCGCCCATATCGCTTCTTAAAGCCTTGGCCTGGTGTATTTGGTCAACCGAATTTCCCATAGCATTGGGGTTTGTGTACATATCAATGACCGTTCGTAGCGCATCGGTATTTTGAGCATTTTGTAGTTTCATCTTGGTAGCATATAGCTCTGGTCTGGCAAAAATACCTGTGCCCACGGTTTCCCATTCTATACAGATACGACTGGTTTCAACACCCCAGCCATTAGTGGTCACGCGTTCTCGCGAGCATCTTTCCGTCATTATTTCAACCTTATCAGGTGGTAATAGTGCTGAACATTTACTTCCAAAAAGATTTAAATAGGCACTAAAAATCATAAAAAATTCAGAGCTTTCTGGTTTCATTTCAATGTTCTCAAAGTGTCCACGATATACGTAATCAAAAAACTCGGCATAATTCAACCCCTTTGTATTGAAGACCATACTGCCTTCGGCATTTCCATTTTCATTTAAAAAACGGATCCGGTCTTCATTATCTTTGCGTTTTGCTAGTTCTACAGCACGCTTTTGTTCTTCTGCTATTGCTACTTCTCTTGCCTTAAACTTAGCAGTCAATTCACGGTAGGTGTTGCTTTCTTCTAATACATCTGAAAGATAAAGAAATTGGAGACTTGCGAGTGCCATATTATCTTTGGCATTGGATATTTCAGCAGTCACCGACGGCAGATTGGCTTTTACGATTTCAGTTTTTTTGGTTCTAAAGGCTTGCAAAATTTGTTGAACATCTTTATAGTTATCGAACCCTTGATAGTCGAACTTAAACTCTCTTAATAGTGTGTTCAGTTGGTTGATACCATCAAGCGTAGGTGCTAATTGTTGAATTTTGGCAGCTTCGGCAGGCATCAAAATTTTTAAGATAGCAGCTGCCTTGTTATTGATTTGGGTCTGTAATTCTTGTTTTTTAGTTGTTGAAGTCTTGTTGAAAAGATGCTGATAGTCATTTTGAAATTTGGTGAGTTTTTTAAGAGCCTCTTTATCGTTAGGCAGGGCGATGATTGCTGAAAGCTTTGTTTCCAGTTCTGCATCAGTAAATAGTTCTTTTGCTCGTTGGACTTCCGAGGGCAACAGTAATGCAAAATCAGAATTCAACCGCATTTGTAGCTTCTGAACTTCATTTGGGGTAAGACTTCCTTTTTTTAATTTTGCAACAGAAGCGTTCAACTCGTTTCGCAATGCATTTACATTCGATATTTTCGTGGTAAATGCCTTGTCAAAATTGAGTTGATAATTATAAACAATGTTTTGAAACACCCAGTTTTTATGGGGGTCATTCGCATAGCCACCTTTGTAAAAGCAGGTCTGAATTTTTTGAAAATCCTGCGTTCTCGATTTTTGGGAAACAGAAATGAGGGATTTTCCTTTCATAGGCACGTAATGCGCATCAGAATACAAATTCACCGCAAAATGTTCGATTGCTGTTCTTGGCAAGTATCTAACAGTCTTCAATTCCGGGTATTCTTTTTTAAAAACATCAAACCATTCAGAAACAGCATCGCAGCTCTGAGTGTATCCAGTAAGACTAAAACAAACCAACAGTATTGTTATTATTTTGTTCTTCATATCGCCAATGTGTTTCGAGGTTTAAAAATAGTTAATTTGCAATGTAAATGCTTAACCAAGCTTATTAAAAGTGCAAATTATTACTGTAGTTCATACCGGATGTCAGTAAAAACACCTTGCCTTATTTGAAAGACTTGTCCTGTATTTCTTTCAGTAACGTTGTATTCAAACTCGCCAGAAACGATTTGGTTTTCTTTATCAATTGCTGTTATCCTCATAAATCCTGTACTTGCATCAAAATCGAAATCCTCAAAATTCCCACTACCTGATTGAAATAGACCATAATTACCAGCAAATTGTAGGGCGAGCGGATTTGAAACAGGATTTGTAATGGTGAGTCCGCTGTTTACTTCGTCAAAATCTGTTCCTACCAGTATTACAGCTAAAGCATCACCTTGGGAAATGTTGTTACCTAAATCAATACCGGCAACGGTAAGCGTAAAGAGAACACCAGATTGTTGAAGCGCAGCCGAAATGGTGCTTACGCCTCTGTCTTGCCTCGGGGATAGTCAGTTTCAAGAAATTTTTATTTAAACATGCGAATTTATGGTGCAAATATGCACCATTGGGGTACAGTCAAATGTCAACCTCTCACTCCATAACACTTTTGAAAATGCTTAAATTTTTTGAGGACAACGGGGTTTCCCCCGAAGA